>JAKIUJ010000043.1 GCA_021647625.1 Desulfobacula sp. | reverse complement strand
ATTATTATAATGAATCATATTCAATGGCGTGAAATCACCCTGCCCCCCTGCTTTGCTTGACAAAAAACAGCGATCTACCTACACTTATATCGTGATGGTCCATAATAATTGAATTGCCATGGGGGAATATTATGTTTTTGAAAACAGGACTGTTGGATAAAAATTTACCGAAACTGGGAAGTGGTTACCTGAATTTGCCAATCATATGTGGATACTCGCTTTTGACCGGCTTAACTGTCGTGTATTGCGTGTTGCTTTGGTACGGTTCCGGCATTTGGTGGAGTTTTTACTCTCCTTCAGATTCGTATCATCTTCCCCTCATATCATTGCTCTTTATTGCCCCTCTACCGCTTCCGATCTGGTGGCAGATGATTCACTGGCAGATTCCGGCTGTTATTTCATTATTCATTTGTATCCGGTGGGGTGTGAGATCTGCACACAGACAGAACAATGACTCGACTCATGTACTTCCCATTGCCATGCATACATTATGGATTCTTTTTGCCATCTGCTGTCATTTGCTTGGCGCCTTGATACCGATGCTTATGATTGGGCATGTTATTTTGTAAACTATATCCGCTTAAAATGACAATTCGTCAGTGCTATAAAAATTTTATTCATATCACCTTCAAATGGGGTCAGTTAAGTATGAATCGACTTAATGTTAAGCAAACCTGTATTCTTATCATTCTTTTTATTTTACTATCGCCTTCCATTATTTTTGCGAGATCAGTTCCCATGGTCAAAAGCGTTATGGTGCATTTTGCAGAAGTACCGCCTATTCAACTGCCCTGCGGTGACATAGAGTTAATCTATTATCCTGAATATGCAAAACACGCTGAATTACTTGATCTTAAAACGGTTGATTCGCTACGTGTACAACATAAAACAATGCTGGAAACGGCAAATAAAATTAAAATTCAGCTGGCAAAGAATCTTGAGAACTTTTTGATGGCAGGCTATGCCTATTTCAGAGCAATGCAGTCACCTGACGTTCTGGTACAAAAAGATGCTGAACTCAGATTTATGTATAGACAGATGTTGTGGTACAGCAAGCTTGCCGAAGTGGCCTACGCTGAGTATACACTTCGTGATATCGCCCGCAAATATTACAAACAGACAGCGCTTTTATTTAAAAATTTAAATTACAACCAGCGGGTTGCTCTGATTGATAAATTTTCAAAACGCCTTGCCTGTCTGCATGAACACCGGCAGGCAGCATTTGATAAAATTTCAAAAACCAAACGGTCTTCAGCTAAAGCGTTATTTAACTCTACAAAAAATAAAACCATAACCATTGAACAGGCATCTAAAAGGGCGACAGATATTGCAAAATTTTCAGGTTTCAGCCGGGAGTATGCCTGGATGGTCGCAGATGTTGCATCACTGACAACAATTTTAAGAACGCTGCTCACTGCCCATGAGACAGCCTTACTCAATAAGAAACTTCATCCAGAATTGATGAAGATCCATAAAAAATACGGTGCTGCCCTTGGTCCGAAAGATAAATTTCCAAAAGACTCTCAGACAATAGAAAACAGGCGTATCCGGCTTGAAATTACAAAAACAAGGGCACAAATTGCATTAAACCACATGGTTTTAAAACAGGTTCAGGCAGAAAAAATTTTCACCTCCCAGCTTAATTTTTCATCCGGAATCACGGCAGGACTAAGCAAAGTTGGTTCGATAGCCAAAAAAGCCTACAAGGATTTCATAAAAACATCTCATCTGCTTCCCTATGAAAAACCCGCAGAAACCGGTAAAAATTTTAAAACCGGAAAACAGCCGCTCTCTTTTGATAAATTTAAAAAAAAGCATAAGAGTGACCCCCTTACAGTGGAACTATCTATCATTGCCATTGCCTATGAATCTGCAAACGCCACTTTCATGCTTACAGCCTCATCTGTGAAAGATATAATTCTTAGCTGGTTGCCTTCGGAAATCTCGGGTAAAACAAATGCTGAAAAAGCCCGTGACATATATCTGCTGGAAAAGAAAAAGATTGATTTTTCAATTAATGTAATTAAAAAAATTATTAATGACCTTGATCCGAACGATCCTGATTCATTCAAACAAGGTCAGGCATTGATGGGTTTCATTGTGATTGGAAAACCCTTTGATTCTCAGATTGCCCTGCAAGTTCCCAATGAAATCCACCGGCTTTTAGAGGATGAAAATTTTATTGCTGCCACGGGTGGCGGTCTTGGATGGATTTTAGAACCCCTTTGCGAAGGTCCGGTCCAGCGGAATTCCCTTTTGATGCATGCTGCACGGTATGCCTTGACGGGGAATGCAAGAACGGCCTTCCATAGAATTGCCTTTGACCGGGGTATTGTGTTGGACAACCCAGATCTACCGCTTACCAAAGATATTTTAAAGGGAAACTCCAATGCAGATTATGCAAGCGATGGTTATCAGAAGTTAGTCACCCAGGCAAGTAGTCAGGGCCTTACCAATGGAATTTATTTCATCCCGGTACTCGGACAGGCTAAGTACGCCTATGATAAAATACCGGAGATACGGTCCCTGCTCAAATTTGAAGGCAAAAATGAACCCACACAGGATGAGTTTCTTTTAAATCTTATTTCTCAACAGGAATTGTTTGATCAGGTCATAGCTGCCCTAAAACGGGTAAGATACAATTATGCCACACTCTCACTCAAGGACCCCCATTCATTTAACAAACATCTATCCCTTTTAATACAATCGCCTGAATATCTTGCGGCCTACATCAATATCCGGAATGCATTCTGGGAACGTTCCAAGATGTTTAACTCTGTGCGTTACTCAAAATATAAATCAGAGCGCCTTAAAAGCGAGGGTAAAGCCATACTATCCTCCATTGACAGGGCCCATGAACTTGAAATCACAGATCTGACCGCAAGGCGCGCCTATTTAAAAATGGCACATCATTTATCGAGCATCAATTATATCGCAGCAGTACAGGAATTAAAAGCACTTCAAACAGCAGAAAATATAAGGCGGAAAGCATACGGAATAAAAGCGAGAGTTGATCTTTCCGAAAGTATTGCGGCTTTTAACAAGGAAACGAGGTTATCCAGGACAATACTACGACCAGGAAATAGGGTTGCACAACAATTGGCATCGGTATTATGATCCGGAGACCGGCAGATACTTGACTCCTGACCCGATTGGGTTGGCAGGTGGGATCAATCCGTTTGTTTATTCTGAAAATAATCCGGTAAACTTCACTGATCCTTTAGGTTTGTTAACAAAGGGACATGGTATTGACTTGTCCGGCACTTTCTTTGGATGGGCAGGCAATTTAAATATCCAATTTGTAAAAGATTCTCAAGGAGATGCAGGGTTAGCATTTACTTTAGGTAAGGGTGGAGACGCTGATCTTGGCAATGTTTCAGTGCAAGCTACCAAAGGATACACATCAGCAAATTCTATTAATGACCTTCAAGGCACAAGTACTGTTTTAGGCAGTGGCATTTCTTTACCGCTTACTCCTGGGCCAGGAATTCCCATTACAAATGAAGTCGTAATAACTGATAAATATATTGGTGATAACGTATTAATTGGCCTGGGATTTGGGCTTATTCCAATTGATTCGTATGGTCTTATAACAGATACAAAGATCATTAATTTTAATGATCTGATTGAAAAATTATTGCATAATTTTTTAAATGTGCCGCTGCCTGAGGATAATCTTTATAACCAAACCGATTGTGAAAGACAATAGAGGTTGATAATTATGAATATATCTGACTTGCTGTTTTTTTTGGGTTTTGTTCTTGTAATAATGCATGGAATCTCTATACACAAATTAGGGGTTTATTTAGAAAATCATCATGCAGATAAGTGGAAAGAGATAACTCCTAAAAGTTTCTTAGGATTGCCCCAAAAATATCTGAAATCCAGAAATTATTTTACCGAGTTAGGGTTTGTTTTTTCGTCAGATGATCTGAGTGATCAAAAAGTAAAGAACTACAAAAAAAATACAAAATTGTTTTTATTTTTTGCTGCAATTTCTTGGGTTCTTATGATTTTATTCGTTTTTGTGTCGTAGTGTTGCCGAACCTTGATTGTTGCCCTTAAAACTCCTCAGGCATCAGCCGTGCTCCGTGGATCACAGCAATGACATCAATCTGATCCGGCTTGATCCGGTAGATAATCCGGTACGGTTTTTCAATCAACTCCCGGATGTCTTCGGCATCATACTCGGGCACCTTCCTGCCGGACAGGTTATGTTCGGCAATCTGTTCGGTACGCCGGGTGATCCTGTCAATCATATGCCTGGCATAGGTTGGAGAGTTGAACGCGATGTATTCGTAGATATTGGCAAGATGATCAATAGCGTTCTCGGTCCAGAGAACTCTCATTTTGTTAAACCAAATTTTTTGCGGACTTCTTTAACGTCTATGGTGCGGCCTTCGTCACTGTCCTTTATTCCAGCTTCTATGGTTTGACGGACGTAAATCTGGTGCATCAGATCATCCCAGGTGGCCTGTTCCGGAAGTTGATTTAATATTTTATAAGCTTCTTGTTTTATCCCTTCGGTCTGCATGGTGTTATCTCCTGTTAATTTGCATCCATTGACATGACACCTGTCATTTTGTTCTTCATGATCATGGCATCCAGTATTTTTAGGATAGCATCTTGTTCTTCAATATCAAAATGTTCAAGTTCCCTGAACCGTTTTATGAATTTGCTGTTATGCAGCTCGGTCATATCGGTTTGCCTGCCTTTTACAAGATAATCCAGAGTTGTATCAAAAATATTGGACAAATGTATGAGTTTTTTGATAGGTGGCATATGCATGCCTGACTCATATTTGTTCAGTTGAGAAATACCAATATCAAGAGCGGCTGCCAGTTCTTTCTGGGTCAGCCGTTTTTGTTTGCGTAATGCCTTAAGCTTATTGCCAACAGCCTTTCTCATGTCTTCATCCTTCATTGTTGCTTTATCTCCTGTGTTATTATTTTTTGAACAAATTATAACACAGGTTTTAAAATTGATATTGACATGCTATCATTCTACGAATATAACACAGTCGTATAACGAATGAAAGTTTTTCTTGACACGGTTTTTTTAAAAGAGGGTTTTAGAAAAAAAATGCCATCAGCCTTATGACTTTGGCGGGTCCGGCTGATGGCAGATCAAAAGTGCTTCCAGGATAAATCCTAAGAGCTTTTTGTTCTCTATCTCATCTCCTTTAATAAATCAAGAAATGGAGATACAAGAATGATAGAGCAAAGCAGAATCAACCACATCAAAACCAGTGTTGACCTCAAGGGCTATATCGAGCAGGCAACCGGCAGTGCATTTAAAAAAAATGGAAAAGGTTACATATGCAAATGCCCGTTCCCGGACCATGAAGATAAGACCCCGTCCTTTATCGTTACCCCGCAAGAAAACTTATGGAACTGTTTTGGCTGTGGTCGGGGTGGAGATATCTTCGAATTTGACCAGTTGTATTTTAACCTGGATTTTAAGGGATCTGTAAAAAAGCATGGTTCCTTTATCCCTTCCAAAAAGAAAGCAAAGGCAGCGGTTAAAAAGAAAACGTCCCCTAAAAAAGACCTGACCGTCAAGGAACAAAAATTATTGGGTCGGGTTATCTCTTACTATCAGCACACCTTTGCAGAAGATCCAACAGGATTGAAGTATCTGAAAAACAGAGGTATTACAAACAACCAGTCATTAACGGATTTTGGCACAGGCTATGCCAATGCCACCTTGTTAAATATCCTTCCGGAAGATGACGAGATCATCAAATCTTTAAAAAAGATCGGAATATTGAACACCAGGGGTAAAGAGGTGTTTTACAATTGCGTGGTGGTCCCGCTTTACAATGAAAAAGGAGCGGTGGTCAATCTTTACGGCCGGAATATCGATGAAGACTGCAATATTAAACATTTGTACTTGCCGGGCAAACGAAACGGCCTTGTGAATCGCCAGGCTGCCAAACGTTCCCAAACCCTGATATTAACAGAATCTATTATCGATGCCCTGACCCTTTATGACCAGGGATTTAAAAACGTGATGCCGATCTACGGCACCAACGGGCTGATAGATGACCATCTTTTTTTCTTTAACCGCAAAATCAAGGAAGCATATCTTGTGTTTGATGCAGATGATGCAGGCAGAAAAGCTGCTCAATCCGTATCATTGCAGTTAAAAGAAAAAAATATCATCTCCTATATCATTGATCTGCCGGTAAAGGATGTGAACATTTATTTTAACCGCCATACCCCGGAAGAGTTTGAAACTCTTCTCAAACAGGCAAACCCCAGGTCTCTTGAACAGTCTGACAAAATCAACAACCGCAAAAAGACCCTGTACAAAGAAACAGACCACGGGTTTGTTGTGGGATACGGTGACCGCCAGTATCAAATCAAGGGTATTCAGAGGGGAGATACCCAGCTTAAGGCCACCATCAAAGCGTCAATAGATGTTCAAGGCAACCTGCCCTTTGAGCTGACCACCATTGATCTTTACTCGACCAGATCCCGGACCTGGTTTGCAAAACTGTGTGCGGATCTCTTCAAGGCATCGGCTGAACTGATCCGGGAGGACATCGGTAAACTGCTGATCCTCGTAGAAACCTTTAAACCTGAAACAAAAAAGACAGACCATCCTGCGGCCACAAAAGAAGAAACCCGTCTTGCCATGACCTTTTTAAAGAACCCTGACATGATCGAAGAAATGTTATCTGACCTTGCCACCATGGGCGTGATCGGTGAGCTGGTCAACAAGACCGTGTGTTACCTTGCAACCACCTCCAGGAAGCTTGCCAAACCCATATCGGTATTAATCCAGTCCAGGAGTTCTGCAGGTAAATCCACATTGCAGAACGCCATCCTGTCTTTAATGCCGGAAGAGGAATATGAAAACTATACCCGTGTGACAGATCAGTCCCTGTTTTACAAGGAAGAAGACTCCCTTGTGCATAAGATATTAGCTATTGAAGAGGATGTGGGTATGGGTGGTGCGGCTTACAGCATCCGGAACATCCAGTCTTCGGGTAAAATCACGGTTGCCACCACGGGCAAGGATCCGGGAACCGGTAAAATGAAAACAGAAGATTATACGGTCAAAGGGCCTGTGGCTGTAATGCTCACCACCACGGCGGCAGATCTTGACCAGGAGACTGCTTCAAGGTTTGTTTTTTTATCCATAGATGAATCTCCTGCCATGACTGCAGCCATCCATGAAAAACAAAGAGAATCCAGAACCCTTAAAGGGCTTGTGCAAAAAACAAAGACAAAGCACATTATTAAAAAACACCAGAATGCCCAGCGTTTACTCAAATCCATTGCCGTGGTCAACGACTTCACGCAATACCTGAGCTATCCTTGTAAATCCCTTATCACCCGCCGGGACCATGAAAAATACCTTGGCCTGATAGACACCATGGCCTTTTTGCATCAGTACCAAAGAGACATCAAAACCATGGAGATTGACAATGAGCCTGTTGAATATATTGAAGTCACCCTTAAGGATATTGAAAAGGCAAACAAGATTGCCAATGAGGTTCTGGGCCATAGCCTTGATGAACTTGCACGACCCTCTCGGGTCTTGCTTGACAGCATATACAAGATGGTCAAAAGAATCGCAAAAACAAATAAGATCCCTGTTGATGAAGTTTTTTTTACCCGCCGAATGATCCGCGAACACATGGACTGGAGCGACTGGCAGATAAAGACCCATGTCAAGCAGTTGGAAGAACTGGAATATCTTTACATCCGGATCGGTTCCAGGGGCAAAGAATATGCCTATGCCCTGAACTATAAAGGCCAGGGAGAGGACACCAATAAATTTTTCTTAAACCTGACACCAGTGGAAGAGATCAAAAAGTTGATGAACAAGGAGGGGGATTTGCCCAACTAGTTGGGTAAATCCAGGTACTAGTAGGGTACAAGTTGAGTTGTGATCTTTAAAGCAACCCACTGCAATTAAAAGAAAAACAAAACAAGTAGGAGTTGGAGGGCAAAATACAAGCATGGGGGAGAGAGGGTATGGATATTTTAACAACCATTGCAGAATATAGATATCGACTTAAAGCAAAGGGATATGCACAATCAACCATTGAAGGATACAGCAAGAACCTGGACCAGTTCAGCCGTTATCTTGAAGTCTGTGGAATAAACGATTTTAAGAAAGTCACCCACCAGGTGATCCTCACTTATCAGGACAAGCTCATGGCCCAGGACAATGCCATGGAAACCAAAGCTCTTAAAATAAGGGCAGTTAAACGTTTGTTTGAAAACCTTGAGCAAACCCACAGATTGCTTGTAAATCCCACGGAAGGCATTGTGGAGACCTGCCGGAAAAATCGCAAGCCCGGTCCTGTACTGACCCAGGCCCAGGTAAAAAGATTGCTACAACAGCCCGACCTGTCATCAAAGGCCAGCATACGGGATAAAACAATCATGGAGGTGCTGTACTCCACGGCCATACGATTAAATGAACTGATCTGTCTTGAAGTGTACCATACAGATCTCAGAGACAAGGTGCTGTATATCCGCAAGGGTAAAGGTGGTAAGCAGCGGGTGGTACCTTTAGGCAAAAATGCCTGTCAATATCTGCGGGAGTATCTCGATAAGGTCCGGCCCTGGTATGCCAGAAAGAATCTCAAAGGAAGAAGGATCTTTTTGCTGAATACAGGCCAGTCCATGACCCCGGCCAGCATCAGAAGTCTTTTGTTTAAATACCGTAAACAGGCTAAAATTAATCAAAGTGCGTCTCCCCACACCATGAGAAGATCCTGTGCCACCCATCTTTTGCAGAACGGTGCTGATATCCGGTATATCCAGAAACTGCTTGGCCATAAGCGATTAAGCACCACGCAATTGTACACCAAAGTGATGCCCATGGAAGTCAAACAGACCCATGAAAAAACGCACCCCCAATTAAAAATCAAATAGGCATTAAGATCGGCAGTTAAAAGAAAAATAATTTGAGGGTTTTTCTTTTAATCGCTGGGCTTAACGCCTGCAAGGGAGGTTCTCAATTGACAATATTAGAATTAATCCAGGTTTATCTAAAACATCTTAGAGTCCTTGGCAGATCCAGGTATACGATCAAAGCAGCCCGCTATGAATTGCAAAAGCTGATGGTCTTCATGGAACAGGAAACCGCTCCCACTCTTGATAACCTGACAAACGATATCCTTTATGAATACCAACAGGAACTTGCCTTTAAAATATCTGTAAAAGGTAAACTCTTGAGCTTGAGAACCCAGGCTCAAAGGCTTGGAGTGATCAAAGCCTTTACCCGGTTTTTAAAGGAACAGGATTATATCATTGCTGATCCCGGGGAAGTCATTAAGCTGCCGAAAAAACCAAAACGCCTGCCAAAGGTGATCTTAAACATCAGTGAGATTAAAAAAATCATGGAAGCTGCCAATATCCGGACAAACAAGGGATACAGAAACCGTGTTATCCTGGAGATCCTTTATGATACAGCGATCAGACGGTCAGAGCTTGCAGGTATTAAGATCAACAATCTTGATTTAAACTCAGGTTTTATCCATGTCAGGGGTAAGGGTGATAAAGACCGTGTGGTGCCGTTAAATCAAAGAGTCTGTAGACTGATTGAAAACTATATCGTGATGGTTCGGCCTGAGTATCTGCAAAAAAAAGATCCAGGATATCTGATCCTGAACCGCTGGGGGCAAAAAATGGATCCTAACAGCGTATGGGCTGTGGTTAAACGCTGTGCTTATCTTGCCGGGATTAAAAAAAATGTCTCCACCCATACGTTCAGACACACCTGTGCCACGCACATGCTTAAAAACGGTGCCCCGATCCGGCATATCCAGGAGATGCTGGGGCATGAGTCTTTGGAATCCACACAGATCTATACCCGGGTGACCATCAATGATCTAAAAAAAATCCATGCCAAATACCACCCAGGCGAACAAACATCATAATCTGTTTTTCTTTTAACCGCTGGGGCTTCAACTGCGGAGTGTCTCCGGTGCTCGGGCTTCAGCCTGTGAAAAGACCAGGCTTACGCATCCTGCGCCCGGAGCCAAATTGATCTTATATTTAAGACAAGGTATCGTCTGCCTTCTCGGGTCTCCGCCGCCAAAAAAGCCTGACGGCTCCGACACCTGCGAGGGCAGCCGGCCTTATTTTATATGCCCGCCCACCCGCTACAGGCCTGTTCCGGCAGCTACGGGCACGCCGGTCGCTACACATTGCGTAAAGTCGTTCCGTTCGGCACGCCCGATAATGGGCCCATTATCAAACATGGCCTGGTTGTCACAGGTCTTGCAAAAAGCGCAAGCCCTGCGCCAACCAGGCTTCCCTCTCTCCACTAGACATAACCAAGTTATGTCAACTTTACGCAATGCTCCGCTCCCTTTGCGCCCTTCGCCACCTCCACAGGCCTTCCGCTCCCCCAAAAAGGAAGAAAAACCAATTTTATATTGCCGAATGCCGCCGGCATTGGTGCTGCATTTAAAAGAAAAAACAGTGTTAATTGCTTGAATTTTAAAGACAAGTATCATAAGTGTTCTATCAGATCTTTTACATTATGAGGGATGTGCCCAGGGGGGTACGAAAAACAAGTCCCTAGGAGGGGGAGGTGCATCAGAGTATATCCGGGACAGTATTATGATGCTGAGACTGGACTGCACTATAACTACCATCGGTATTATGATCCTATGACGGGTCGTTACCTGACGCCTGATCCGATTGGGTTGGCTGGGGGGATAAATCCGTTTGTTTATGCTGAGAATAATCCAGTCAATTTAATCGATCCAGAGGGGTTAAATCCTTTTGGCAATCTCTTCAATTCGATCAGGTTTGCAGGACAGGAGATTAATCCTTTTGCACGAAAACGGAAAGCAATTGAAAACCTACCAACTCCTTCTCAGTTGATAGCGACTCATTACAACAGAAATGATTACAATCAGATGATATCTTACAGAGAAGCTCAAGAAACATGGAATGGTGATGTCCCGGCTCTTTTCCACCAGCTTCCTGGGTGGAGCTTTGAAATGGACAATCTCAGTAATCAGAAATTTGTATCTCCAGATGGCAAGTCTGAACTTGTATTTGATTCCAATGGGAATCTTGTTTTAGATAGCTTGAATATGGGCACTTACAATTTCGTTTCTCCATTGGATGACAAATTTGGTCATTTTCTCTACGATATGCTCCCTTATTTTATGTTAGGTAATTGCCCAACAGAGTGAAAATAGGAATTAAGACATGAAAAATGAAACTAACAAAACCTTAAAAATATTTATTTTAATCTCTTTACTATTGCTTATTAATGGTTGTGGTAAAATTAGTGATGATGGATTCAGTACTTACTCTGAAAGTACAAGTTTTGGTGATATCAAAGCACAACTTTATGGGACTAAGTCTGGAGTTTTATTCATTCATCGAAAAGCTCCATATGAATTATTACTCAGTTTTTCATTTAAATTGAATGATTTGAAAAAGGCTAGATTAAAAAATCTTGAGCTTATCAATCCGAATTCACATAAACCACTTTTTGTTCGAAAAGATGTTGAACTCAGAACCATACCAAAATCAGGGGAATTAAGAATTTATATTAATGAGCCATCTGTATTAACTATTTATGAGAAAGTTGAACTACACATTGTTCTTGAGTTAGAAACAAATAGCGGCTCACAAGATCATGAAATTAGATTTTTATTTAACAAAAAACCAACATCAAGATGGTGGTCCTTTTTTGAACTTGTATAACGATGTGATCATTTAAAATTATAATTTAGGTTCCCGGGACAGTATTATGATGGGGAGACTGGACTGCACTATAATTGGCATCGGTACTATGATCCGGATACCGGCAGATACCTTACTCCTGACCCTATTGGTTTGGCTGGCGGAATCAATCCGTTTGTTTACAGTAACGGAAACCCAATTAATTTTATTGATCCATTTGGATTGTTCGGAGTTGGAGGAGCAGGAGGTGGTGCTTTTTCCTTTTTCGGATTCAGGTATTCATTACACATAGAAGCAAGGTTTATTCATGATTCTAATAAATCTTGGTTTGACTTTAGCTCTTATCATGGAGGATTAACCTATACTCAAACTTATGCTAATAATTGGGACAGCAACCCATGTAATGATGCAAAAGTTTATGGTCTTGAAGTAGATTATGGCCTTGATACTTTAACAAATAACGCTAATGATATGCAGCAGATACTTGGGCCTAGCGTGTCAAGCGGTGGTTCAGGGGGATGGGGAACTTGAGGTGATATTGAAGCCACTATCTTGATGCAAGATAACGGTCGAGCAGTATCTGATAATAATTTTATACGATATGAAATGTCGGTATCATATCCTTTTAGAGGTCAAAATTGGGGAGCTGAGATACATCATAATGTTCCAGGAGAAACCAAGCCAGTTTGGGGCCTAATCTGGTAGAGAGAATGAACTATTCCTTAATAGTTAATGATAAGCCAAATACAATAGTGGATATATAAAATGAATGATATAAAACCTCTCACAACAAAAGTTAGCACAAATATATTTATCGCAGTAAATTTATTATTTATCGTCCCAATTACCCTATTCTTTGCTCCTTTTTTCTTATCATTAATCATTGCACTATTTGGCACTGAACCAATAGATTCTTCACGCGTTGGAGGATTACTAACTGTTAGTTTAATAATATTAGCTGTGCCAATATATATGACTTCAATTGTCTGCAGGATGAAACAAATCTCGATAAGCAATTTTGGTTTCCATTTTTGTGGAAAGACAGTGTATTGGAAAGAAATCGAAAAAATAACTTTTTTTACAGGAAACTCAAGGCAATTCACAATAAAATATACAAAAGACAATCAGCAGAAAAAAGTGTTTGGGTCCCTTTTCTTTGAAAGAAAAAAAATAATCCAAAACCTAAAATATATTGCAGAGAAGCATAGTATTCCAATATCCAAATGGTGGCTATGAGCATACATGAAATGGGTAGATAATCCGGCCTATTTGACACAACTGTAATAAACAATAATACCGTTGAGAATAGTTTTCGGTTCCCGGGCCAGTATTATGATGCGGAAACCGGCTTGCACTACAATTACCACCGGTACTATGATCCTACGACGGGAAGATACTTGACACCAGATCCGATAGGCTTAGCTGGAGGGATTAATCCGTTTGTTTATTCTGAGAACAATCCTGTCAACTTTATTGATCCGGAGGGGCTTGAAGCGTGGAGGCAGAATAGAGAACTTCAAATCATAAGTCCTGAAGGAAGGGCAACAAGAGCACCAGCAACACATACTTTTGTTTTTACCACTAATTCTGATGGCAGCTTAAAACATACCTATAGTTGGGGAAATCAGAAATCATTAGACGGTAAAATGGGATGGTTGATGGATCAAACTATAGATATGAATGCTACCAATCAAGCAATTAGGGATCTCTATGTACGTGGGATGTATGTGGGTGACGACTCAATAAATCAATATATCGAGAAGGCCTATAATGAAATTCAAAATAATCCAACGCATTTCCATAAATGGATGATTACGAATAACTGTAAAACAGAAGCCGACTATCTAATTCAGAGAGCTTTAGAACTCAAGAAAAATAACGAAAATAATTGTCCATAGTAGCTTCATTAAATCAAGAATATAGAGGTAGAGATGAAAATAAAAGTTATAATCATTTTGGTTAGTTTATGTTTCTTAAGTTGTAGTGATAATTTAGAGGATCAAGTAAAAAAATATCAAGGCGAAGGGCAAATTAAATATGTAGAAAGCTTTGGTGTTTTTGGTTCTTCAGGAGTGATTATTGATTTTCCAATTTTTGAATTGAAAAATGATTTTTCGGAAACCTATGACATAAGCACTCTTCCAGAGGCAAAAGCTTACCATGTATATTTTAAAACTAAAGAGGTAGATCCAATTGAATTGTCACCACAAGGTATCTTATCGTATGTCTTATTTAAAAATGGTAAAATAGTTTCGAAATTCACATCTCCCATAAAGGAAATGAGATTGGCTTCGGGTGGAGGAGACGACAAACTATACTTTTATATTCAAAACAAAGGCTCTATTCATTTTGACGTTGCTGAGAGTAATACTCAATGGAAGATTACAATCACATGCAAAAATGCATTGAATGAAGGGAAAAAATCAGGCTTAGGGTATTTTCGAATAGAAAAAACAGGAGGTAAATAACTTCGAAAAAATTTACTGATTCCCGGGACAATACTACGACCAGGAAATAGGGTTGCACAACAATTGGCATCGGTATTATGATCCGGAGACCGGCAGATACTTGACTCCTGACCCGATTGGGTTGGCAGGTGGGATCAATCCGTTTGTTTATTCTGAAAATAATCCGGTAAACTTCACTGATCCTTTAGGTTTGTTAACAAAGGGACATGGTATTGACTTGTCCGGCACTTTCTTTGGATGGGCAGGCAATTTAAATATCCAATTTGTAAAAGATTCTCAAGGAGATGCAGGGTTAGCATTTACTTTAGGTAAGGGTGGAGACGCTGATCTTGGCAATGTTTCAGTGCAAGCTACCAAAGGATACACATCAGCAAATTCTATTAATGACCTTCAAGGCACAAGTACTGTTTTAGGCAGTGGCATTTCTTTACCGCTTACTCCTGGGCCAGGAATTCCCATTACAAATGAAGTCGTAATAACTGATAAATATATTGGTGATAACGTATTAATTGGCCTGGGATTTGGGCTTATTCCAATTGATTCGTATGGTCTTATAACAGATACAAAGATCATTAATTTTAATGATCTGATTGAAAAATTATTGCATAATTTTTTAAATGTGCCGCTGCCTGAGGATAATCTTTATAACCAAACCGATTGTGAAAGACAATAGAGGTTGATAATTATGAATATATCTGACTTGCTGTTTTTTTTGGGTTTTGTTCTTGTAATAATGCATGGAATCTCTATACACAAATTAGGGGTTTATTTAGAAAATCATCATGCAGATAAGTGGAAAGAGATAACTCCTAAAAGTTTCTTAGGATTGCCCCAAAAATATCTGAAATCCAGAAATTATTTTACCGAGTTAGGGTTTGTTTTTTCGTCAGATGATCTGAGTGATCAAAAAGTAAAGAACTACAAAAAAAATACAAAATTGTTTTTATTTTTTGCTGCAATTTCTTGGGTTCTTATGATTTTATTCGTTTTTGTGTCGTAGTGTTGCCGAACCTTGATTGTTGCCCTTAAAACTCCTCAGGCATCAGCCGTGCTCCGTGGATCACAGCAATGACATCAATCTGATCCGGCTTGATCCGGTAGATAATCCGGTACGGTTTTTCAATCAACTCCCGGATGTCTTCGGCATCATACTCGGGCACCTTCCTGCCGGACAGGTTATGTTCGGCAATCTGTTCGGTACGCCGGGTGATCCTGTCAATCATATGCCTGGCATAGGTTGGAGAGTTGAACGCGATGTATTCGTAGATATTGGCAAGATGATCAATAGCGTTCTCGGTCCAGAGAACTCTCATTTTGTTAAACCAAATTTTTTGCGGACTTCTTTAACGTCTATGGTGCGGCCTTCGTCACTGTCCTTTATTCCAGCTTCTATGGTTTGACGGACGTAAATCTGGTGCATCAGATCATCCCAGGTGGCCTGTTCCGGAAGTTGATTTAATATTTTATAAGCTTCTTGTTTTATCCCTTCGGTCTGCATGGTGTTATCTCCTGTTAATTTGCATCCATTGACATGACACCTGTCATTTTGTTCTTCATGATCATGGCATCCAGTATTTTTAGGATAGCATCTTGTTCTTCAATATCAAAATGTTCAAGTTCCCTGAACCGTTTTATGAATTTGCTGTTATGCAGCTCGGTCATATCGGTTTGCCTGCCTTTTACAAGATAATCCAGAGTTGTATCAAAAATATTGGACAAATGTATGAGTTTTTTGATAGGTGGCATATGCATGCCTGACTCATATTTGTTCAGTTGAGAAATACCAATATCAAGAGCGGCTGCCAGTTCTTTCTGGGTCAGCCGTTTTTGTTTGCGTAATGCCTTAAGCTTATTGCCAACAGCCTTTCTCATGTCTTCATCCTTCATTGTTGCTTTATCTCCTGTGTTATTATTTTTTGAACAAATTATAACACAGGTTTTAAAATTGATATTGACATGCTATCATTCTACGAATATAACACAGTCGTATAACGAATGAAAGTTTTTCTTGACACGGTTTTTTTAAAAGAGGGTTTTAGAAAAAAAATGCCATCAGCCTTATGACTTTGGCGGGTCCGGCTGATGGCAGATCAAAAGTGCTTCCAGGATAAATCCTAAGAGCTTTTTGTTCTCTATCTCATCTCCTTTAATAAATCAAGAAATGGAGATACAAGAATGATAGAGCAAAGCAGAATCAACCACATCAAAACCAGTGTTGACCTCAAGGGCTATATCGAGCAGGCAACCGGCAGTGCATTTAAAAAAAATGGAAAAGGTTACATATGCAAATGCCCGTTCCCGGACCATGAAGATAAGACCCCGTCCTTTATCGTTACCCCGCAAGAAAACTTATGGAACTGTTTTGGCTGTGGTCGGGGTGGAGATATCTTCGAATTTGACCAGTTGTATTTTAACCTGGATTTTAAGGGATCTGTAAAAAAGCATGGTTCCTTTATCCCTTCCAAAAAGAAAGCAAAGGCAGCGGTTAAAAAGAAAACGTCCCCTAAAAAAGACCTGACCGTCAAGGAACAAAAATTATTGGGTCGGGTTATCTCTTACTATCAGCACACCTTTGCAGAAGATCCAACAGGATTGAAGTATCTGAAAAACAGAGGTATTACAAACAACCAGTCATTAACGGATTTTGGCACAGGCTATGCCAATGCCACCTTGTTAAATATCCTTCCGGAAGATGACGAGATCATCAAATCTTTAAAAAAGATCGGAATATTGAACACCAGGGGTAAAGAGGTGTTTTACAATTGCGTGGTGGTCCCGCTTTACAATGAAAAAGGAGCGGTGGTCAATCTTTACGGCCGGAATATCGATGAAGACTGCAATATTAAACATTTGTACTTGCCGGGCAAACGAAACGGCCTTGTGAATCGCCAGGCTGCCAAACGTTCCCAAACCCTGATATTAACAGAATCTATTATCGATGCCCTGACCCTTTATGACCAGGGATTTAAAAACGTGATGCCGATCTACGGCACCAACGGGCTGATAGATGACCATCTTTTTTTCTTTAACCGCAAAATCAAGGAAGCATATCTTGTGTTTGATGCAGATGATGCAGGCAGAAAAGCTGCTCAATCCGTATCATTGCAGTTAAAAGAAAAAAATATCATCTCCTATATCATTGATCTGCCGGTAAAGGATGTGAACATTTATTTTAACCGCCATACCCCGGAAGAGTTTGAAACTCTTCTCAAACAGGCAAACCCCAGGTCTCTTGAACAGTCTGACAAAATCAACAACCGCAAAAAGACCCTGTACAAAGAAACAGACCACGGGTTTGTTGTGGGATACGGTGACCGCCAGTATCAAATCAAGGGTATTCAGAGGGGAGATACCCAGCTTAAGGCCACCATCAAAGCGTCAATAGATGTTCAAGGCAACCTGCCCTTTGAGCTGACCACCATTGATCTTTACTCGACCAGATCCCGGACCTGGTTTGCAAAACTGTGTGCGGATCTCTTCAAGGCATCGGCTGAACTGATCCGGGAGGACATCGGTAAACTGCTGATCCTCGTAGAAACCTTTAAACCTGAAACAAAAAAGACAGACCATCCTGCGGCCACAAAAGAAGAAACCCGTCTTGCCATGACCTTTTTAAAGAACCCTGACATGATCGAAGAAATGTTATCTGACCTTGCCACCATGGGCGTGATCGGTGAGCTGGTCAACAAGACCGTGTGTTACCTTGCAACCACCTCCAGGAAGCTTGCCAAACCCATATCGGTATTAATCCAGTCCAGGAGTTCTGCAGGTAAATCCACATTGCAGAACGCCATCCTGTCTTTAATGCCGGAAGAGGAATATGAAAACTATACCCGTGTGACAGATCAGTCCCTGTTTTACAAGGAAGAAGACTCCCTTGTGCATAAGATATTAGCTATTGAAGAGGATGTGGGTATGGGTGGTGCGGCTTACAGCATCCGGAACATCCAGTCTTCGGGTAAAATCACGGTTGCCACCACGGGCAAGGATCCGGGAACCGGTAAAATGAAAACAGAAGATTATACGGTCAAAGGGCCTGTGGCTGTAATGCTCACCACCACGGCGGCAGATCTTGACCAGGAGACTGCTTCAAGGTTTGTTTTTTTATCCATAGATGAATCTCCTGCCATGACTGCAGCCATCCATGAAAAACAAAGAGAATCCAGAACCCTTAAAGGGCTTGTGCAAAAAACAAAGACAAAGCACATTATTAAAAAACACCAGAATGCCCAGCGTTTACTCAAATCCATTGC
Organism: Desulfobacula sp.; assembly: GCA_021647625.1. Classification (GTDB taxonomy): domain Bacteria; phylum Desulfobacterota; class Desulfobacteria; order Desulfobacterales; family Desulfobacteraceae; genus Desulfobacula. The sequence continues at coordinate 6,413 of JAKIUJ010000043.1, read as the reverse complement.
CGTGGTCAACGACTTCACGCAATACCTGAGCTATCCTTGTAAATCCCTTATCACCCGCCGGGACCATGAAAAATACCTTGGCCTGATAGACACCATGGCCTTTTTGCATCAGTACCAAAGAGACATCAAAACCATGGAGATTGACAATGAGCCTGTTGAATATATTGAAGTCACCCTTAAGGATATTGAAAAGGCAAACAAGATTGCCAATGAGGTTCTGGGCCATAGCCTTGATGAACTTGCACGACCCTCTCGGGTCTTGCTTGACAGCATATACAAGATGGTCAAAAGAATCGCAAAAACAAATAAGATCCCTGTTGATGAAGTTTTTTTTACCCGCCGAATGATCCGCGAACACATGGACTGGAGCGACTGGCAGATAAAGACCCATGTCAAGCAGTTGGAAGAACTGGAATATCTTTACATCCGGATCGGTTCCAGGGGCAAAGAATATGCCTATGCCCTGAACTATAAAGGCCAGGGAGAGGACACCAATAAATTTTTCTTAAACCTGACACCAGTGGAAGAGATCAAAAAGTTGATGAACAAGGAGGGGGATTTGCCCAACTAGTTGGGTAAATCCAGGTACTAGTAGGGTACAAGTTGAGTTGTGATCTTTAAAGCAACCCACTGCAATTAAAAGAAAAACAAAACAAGTAGGAGTTGGAGGGCAAAATACAAGCATGGGGGAGAGAGGGTATGGATATTTTAACAACCATTGCAGAATATAGATATCGACTTAAAGCAAAGGGATATGCACAATCAACCATTGAAGGATACAGCAAGAACCTGGACCAGTTCAGCCGTTATCTTGAAGTCTGTGGAATAAACGATTTTAAGAAAGTCACCCACCAGGTGATCCTCACTTATCAGGACAAGCTCATGGCCCAGGACAATGCCATGGAAACCAAAGCTCTTAAAATAAGGGCAGTTAAACGTTTGTTTGAAAACCTTGAGCAAACCCACAGATTGCTTGTAAATCCCACGGAAGGCATTGTGGAGACCTGCCGGAAAAATCGCAAGCCCGGTCCTGTACTGACCCAGGCCCAGGTAAAAAGATTGCTACAACAGCCCGACCTGTCATCAAAGGCCAGCATACGGGATAAAACAATCATGGAGGTGCTGTACTCCACGGCCATACGATTAAATGAACTGATCTGTCTTGAAGTGTACCATACAGATCTCAGAGACAAGGTGCTGTATATCCGCAAGGGTAAAGGTGGTAAGCAGCGGGTGGTACCTTTAGGCAAAAATGCCTGTCAATATCTGCGGGAGTATCTCGATAAGGTCCGGCCCTGGTATGCCAGAAAGAATCTCAAAGGAAGAAGGATCTTTTTGCTGAATACAGGCCAGTCCATGACCCCGGCCAGCATCAGAAGTCTTTTGTTTAAATACCGTAAACAGGCTAAAATTAATCAAAGTGCGTCTCCCCACACCATGAGAAGATCCTGTGCCACCCATCTTTTGCAGAACGGTGCTGATATCCGGTATATCCAGAAACTGCTTGGCCATAAGCGATTAAGCACCACGCAATTGTACACCAAAGTGATGCCCATGGAAGTCAAACAGACCCATGAAAAAACGCACCCCCAATTAAAAATCAAATAGGCATTAAGATCGGCAGTTAAAAGAAAAATAATTTGAGGGTTTTTCTTTTAATCGCTGGGCTTAACGCCTGCAAGGGAGGTTCTCAATTGACAATATTAGAATTAATCCAGGTTTATCTAAAACATCTTAGAGTCCTTGGCAGATCCAGGTATACGATCAAAGCAGCCCGCTATGAATTGCAAAAGCTGATGGTCTTCATGGAACAGGAAACCGCTCCCACTCTTGATAACCTGACAAACGATATCCTTTATGAATACCAACAGGAACTTGCCTTTAAAATATCTGTAAAAGGTAAACTCTTGAGCTTGAGAACCCAGGCTCAAAGGCTTGGAGTGATCAAAGCCTTTACCCGGTTTTTAAAGGAACAGGATTATATCATTGCTGATCCCGGGGAAGTCATTAAGCTGCCGAAAAAACCAAAACGCCTGCCAAAGGTGATCTTAAACATCAGTGAGATTAAAAAAATCATGGAAGCTGCCAATATCCGGACAAACAAGGGATACAGAAACCGTGTTATCCTGGAGATCCTTTATGATACAGCGATCAGACGGTCAGAGCTTGCAGGTATTAAGATCAACAATCTTGATTTAAACTCAGGTTTTATCCATGTCAGGGGTAAGGGTGATAAAGACCGTGTGGTGCCGTTAAATCAAAGAGTCTGTAGACTGATTGAAAACTATATCGTGATGGTTCGGCCTGAGTATCTGCAAAAAAAAGATCCAGGATATCTGATCCTGAACCGCTGGGGGCAAAAAATGGATCCTAACAGCGTATGGGCTGTGGTTAAACGCTGTGCTTATCTTGCCGGGATTAAAAAAAATGTCTCCACCCATACGTTCAGACACACCTGTGCCACGCACATGCTTAAAAACGGTGCCCCGATCCGGCATATCCAGGAGATGCTGGGGCATGAGTCTTTGGAATCCACACAGATCTATACCCGGGTGACCATCAATGATCTAAAAAAAATCCATGCCAAATACCACCCAGGCGAACAAACATCATAATCTGTTTTTCTTTTAACCGCTGGGGCTTCAACTGCGGAGTGTCTCCGGTGCTCGGGCTTCAGCCTGTGAAAAGACCAGGCTTACGCATCCTGCGCCCGGAGCCAAATTGATCTTATATTTAAGACAAGGTATCGTCTGCCTTCTCGGGTCTCCGCCGCCAAAAAAGCCTGACGGCTCCGACACCTGCGAGGGCAGCCGGCCTTATTTTATATGCCCGCCCACCCGCTACAGGCCTGTTCCGGCAGCTACGGGCACGCCGGTCGCTACACATTGCGTAAAGTCGTTCCGTTCGGCACGCCCGATAATGGGCCCATTATCAAACATGGCCTGGTTGTCACAGGTCTTGCAAAAAGCGCAAGCCCTGCGCCAACCAGGCTTCCCTCTCTCCACTAGACATAACCAAGTTATGTCAACTTTACGCAATGCTCCGCTCCCTTTGCGCCCTTCGCCACCTCCACAGGCCTTCCGCTCCCCCAAAAAGGAAGAAAAACCAATTTTATATTGCCGAATGCCGCCGGCATTGGTGCTGCATTTAAAAGAAAAAACAGTGTTAATTGCTTGAATTTTAAAGACAAGTATCATAAGTGTTCTATCAGATCTTTTACATTATGAGGGATGTGCCCAGGGGGGTACGAAAAACAAGTCCCTAGGAGGGGGAGGTGCATCAGAGTATATCCGAAGTTGTTGTCGGCACAAAGAATTTAATTAAGGAACTAACCTTACAATATGTTACAGCAGGTTTGGTCAATCGCGCATCCAATTCGATAATTTCAAAACTTCCTGCACGATGGGGTGTGAAGACTATCCCACTACAGAAAATGGTACTTTCTACAGATATTTTTAATACAATCAATCCCTGGTTTGGCAAATTTTCCGCTTCCGGTGTATGGGAGTTAATAGAAGGCGGTGTTTCCGATGCGGTTGTGGAATCAGCCACCCAATTGAGTTTAACCCATCTTAAATTTGATAAAGAGTGGGAAACTTCTATCAATCAATTTTTTACTTACACCACAAAAGTGGGGACTAAAGTAGCAGGTCAGATAGGATCGGCCACTATTGAGTCTTATAGAACAAGAAAAGTGGTTAAAAAAAGACTTGATGAATTATTTGAACCGGAAAAACTTGTTCAACCAAGATTACAGCAGGACAATCAAATTAATGCAGATCTTCTTCATGCAATAAAACAAAAAAAGTGGAAAAAAGTTAAAGCATTGAAAAAAGAGGTGGCTAAAAGAGCTGCAAAAGCTGCCATAGACAACGACAGTTTAAGATATAAACGCCTTAAAGCAGGGATTGAAGATGCCATTGATCTTGAACATCATTTAACAATATTCAATAAAAATAATGCCCAGACCCTTGAAGCAGGAGAGGTCGCAAGATCGTCTGTTCTCAGTAAAGTATCCCGGCATAAAGACAATAACGATATCGCTCCGGATACGGCCGGACGGCTTGTCAGTATGATAGAATTCAAACAGGAGATGAACACCGGAACTCCTTCTGTTACCAGTTTAAAAAGACTTACAGATACAAGTGATGATACAGGCTTGCATAGACATCTTTTAACGGATGGGTTTGATGTCTATCTTATCAGAAAAGGATTGCAGGCAGCAAAGGATCGGGTATCATCAAGAATGAAAAAAGATTTCAAAAATATAAAGAAATATAAAGCTGAGCTTGAACAGATCAACGATATTGCCGAAAAAGTGGATGATAAAAGAATTAAACTGATAAACAATACGCTTGAAGATTTTTTTAACGCGAATCCTGAGCATAAAAGTATGGTGCTCGGCGTTATGCAGGGTGGTGCTGCAAAAGGAAATCCTGAATACCAGGGGATATTCGGAGATATTGATTTCACTATCCTTACCCGTCCGGGAGCCGATGGGATGAAAATTAAAAAAGACCTTGAAACCTTTTTTAAAGAAAAAGGCCACCCAATGGCAACAAAAGAAACAGATGGCCACAGCCCAATGGACACGGAAGCTTTTATTCAGGGCATTGGTAATTTTGATTCTGCAAAAGAGAGTCTTGCAAACATAGTAACAGATGTATCCGTCAAGATGGGAGACCCGACAAGATTTTATTCGGAAGCCGGTGGAAATTGGTTTATCAATAATATGACTTATAGCGGGAAACTTTTGTGGGGACAAAATCCCGGAGCAAAAAAATGGTCGCGTATTACCAGAGGAGAGGCCAATGGTCTGGCCCTTGATATGTGCCGTTACTTAAGTTTTCTGACAGACCCCAAATATGAATCAACAAAAATTGCTGCAATGACTGACCCTGCGGCACAACGAAAAACTCTGGAATCTGCTTTAAAAAAGACAAAATATTTTATCCGCCTTATTGATGCGTATATGATAAGCCATGAGAAGGGCAATGATTTATACCATAAAAGGATGGATCATAAAAAAAAAGAGGTAGAAGATGCCAGCTATCACTGGCAGATTTATAAAGATGCCCAAAGATTGATTAAAGGCGGTTACAAGACACTATTTGATCAACCCGGAGATCTTGCGATGATCAAGGCCATGGCCGAGATGAAAATGAAAGGTAAAAATCCGTCACCTCTTGATGTTCTGGGAGACGGTCCTGACGGTTTAAAAAAAGGGGTGGCCATGGTTGCCCGGATGGAAAAACTGGTAGCAGATATTATGGCCCATACAGCCCAGGTCCATCTGGATGAAACACTTGAAATCGCTAAATCAGGAAGTCCGGAAGAACGAAGAAAGGCCTTTGCTGACCAGCTAAGGATGGCCTCGATCAATAGGAAAATTAGTGAAACAGATGATATTGGATCAAAACCGCTCATGATGCCAAAGGCACAAATAATAAAGCGCAATGGCGAAGAAATATTGGTGGTTCATAACGAGAGAACTCAAGCAGATAGTATGCTGACACGCATGGCAGACGAAAGACAACTAAGAGAAGCAATCACGAATCAAGCTGAACAGCAGATGGATTTCCTGATTATTGCCCAGCCTAAAGATGATCCGCGGGGTCTTACCACCCGGCTTAAGGTAGCAAAATTAATCGAAAAAATTTATGGAAAAAAAATCTGATTCCCAAGCCTGATGCTGCTGGTCTGGAAAATCTGCAGGAAGATTCATATCTGCATTGGTATAAATTCCACTGGGCATTAGCCGGCAAGTTGATTAAAGGGTTGGACAATCCGCCTGAAAAAGGAGCTGAATAATGAAAAAATTAAACATCTCCTATTTAGCACTTTTAACATTTGTGTTTTTATTCCTGAGTTTTTATCCGGAATTTGCAGATGCCAAAAAGACAACGAAAGACAACTCCATTGAACCTGACTTTCTGACAGACACATTATACACTGATCCCATTGAGCTTGAACGAGTCGATGAAGAACAGCAGATAGAACTTGTGATCGCCCGTTGGGGTACAAATACAAAAGAAAGTAAATTCAAACTATCCATAGTATCGGTTCCCTCTTTTATAAAGGATGTGAGATGGATAGCGGGCAGCAACCTATCGTTTAAACCTGAAGAAACTGAAAAAAAGGTTATTCTTTCTTTTAAAACCTCTGCTGCACAGAAATCTCGAAACCAGGATCTTATACTCTTAGTGACCAGTAGTGATCCTAAGCTTGTCCCTGGGAAAAGAAAAATTATACTGCCATTTAATGGCCCGGTCAATACTGAGGCGGGTCCCAAATCCACCGCCTATTTTTTTATAAACCCCTCCAAAGTTAATTCGGGGAGTTTTTTTAAGAGCGATGGCTTATTTCAGTTCGATTTCCCATTTTTAGGGCTCAGTTCCTTGATATGACATAGA
>JAKIUJ010000042.1 GCA_021647625.1 Desulfobacula sp. | reverse complement strand
AAAAAGGGACTGCACCATAGCCCTCAACCCCGGGGATGCTTATAAATTGAACCTGAAAGACGGTATCAAGGCAAAAATAACCACTGCTGCCGGTTCAGAGATTGGCGAGGTCCAGGTTAGCGACCAGGTTGCAAAGGGCATGGTACTTATTCCGCACGGATTCGGATTTACTTATAAGGGAATCACCCATGGCATCAATGTAAACCGACTTACGAAAAATACTCACAGGGATCCCATTGGCACTCCCCTTCATCGATATGTACCCTGCCGGGTGGATATTCTGGAATAAAAAAAGACATTGCAAGGGGAGGCGATCTGCTTTTGTTTCACTCTATTGAGCGTGAGTCTTATCTTCGGAAAAATCACTCTCAGAAGCTGTCATGTGCCCGGTCCGGACCGTGAAGATAGCCGGCCCGATCGGTTAAGGATTGATATTTCATGAGTCTTAATGGGGTTTAAATTCTTATTCCCGATATGAAGTCAGAGAAATATCCACATGAAGTTCATTGGCTAGCAGCTCAAGGTTATCTTCAACATCCTCCAATGAAACCGTATCTGAAATTTTTGCATTGATCTCCATGGAATACATGGCCGTACCACTGTTTGGCGAGAATTTCTTTTTTGATTTCAAGGTTTCGATATTGATGTTTTTATCTGCCAGAAGCCTGGCGACTTTATAAACAATACCGGTCTGATCTATCCCCTCGACCTCTATTTTATGAAGTCCGTTTTTACTGGCGATGACCGGCTGATGGTATTCCAGGGGACGAATGAAAACAAAAATATCTTTCTCTCTTTCAAGGCGTTTGCAATCTCTGGAAAGTTTATCCTGCAGACCATCCCCTTTACCGGTTAAAAGAAGGATCAAAGTAAACTCGTCAGCAAGTCTTCCCATATTGGTATCTTCAAGATTACATTGGTTTTCATAAATAATTTCAGTTATTTCAGCCACGATACCGGAACGATTTTTTCCAAAAGCGGTCATTATAAATTTATGTTCCACGGTCATCTCCTAAACGTATTTTTAAAATTTATAGCAATGCTCAGCTATAAGAAATGAGTTCCACAAAGTCAACCTTTATAAGTCACTAGAAAGAAACGATATTTTAACACTGCAATGTGGAAATTAATAATAAATTATTTTCAATTCTAATGAATTGAGTTTTACCTAAAATAAATTTAAACGACTTGATTTTTCTCTCAGCCTTTAGAAAATCGATTTATTTTGTTTTTATATATTCCGGCATCAAGACTGACATAACGGTCAGCCACTATTCAGTCCTGAGGGTGGGGCCTGACTCCTTCAAAACGGTGTCCAAGATAGTTGCAGATTAATAATGGGTCATCAATGAATGTTTTACCTGTGGACAAGCTTTTCTTTGCGCCCCGGGGAGAGGAAGCTTTATCATCCAATATCAGAACAGGGCTTCCCTGGTTTTCTTCTCCCAGAGAGTCGACAATTTTGGCCCGGGGTCGTTCAAAATCAACAGATATGATCTCAAGCTGATCCCGAATGGCGGGATTATAAACTAAAAAGCCTTCAACAACGCCGCAGTCCGGACAGTAAAAAGGACTGATGTTACTGTTGTCAAACCATGGGTTCAGCATAAAAAGAACTGGTTTTGTCATCATTTTTTCTCCTAAAAACTGGTAATTAATTTTTGAGTGAGCCCTTAGTATACATATCGCCTCCTTTTTGTTTTTTTCCACGCGCATAATAATACGATGGGAATATTTATTCAATATGGAATTAGTCGTCTATTTTAAAAAGAGTTCAATTCGACAACCCGGAGTAAACGCATATAATTTTGGCATGAATTTAATCCTTTAGGGCTTGTTCCTTAATAAACGTCACAAGCCCTTAGTTTACAGAAACTTACATAGATGGACGTACTGGACGGCGTTACCTTTAACGCGTGACATTCTGAATTCATGAGATTGAATAAATTACATATCCCTGTTTGACAACCGGTTGTGTTCCTAGTATCTTTTTTTGGGTTTTGTTTGAAATATAAGCCTTTAAGGATTCCATGAATAAAGAAAAATGTATCCGAACCATCCGCGCAGCAGTCCTAAATAATTCTCATCCCGGGCCGCCGGATGGTGATCTGTTTCAATCCACCAGCGTTATTGCCCTGTTTGCTTTCGATGATGATCCAAAATTATTGTTTATCCAGAAAGCTGATATTGAAGGATATCCATGGGCCGGCCAAATGGCGTTTCCAGGTGGACATAAAGATAAAACGGATGTATCAGCCAGGGATACGGCATTGCGTGAACTTGAAGAGGAGATGGGAATCAGTCGCAATAATGTAGACGTTCTGGGATCTCTTGGACATTTTCAAACTATAAACAGCAAAGATATCGAAGCCTTTGTCGGTATATGGAACAAAAAAGAGACCATTGCATTTGATCCTGCTGAAATATCCCGTGTCTTTGAAATTCCGCTAGCTTATTTGATGGATCTGCACAAAAAGAAAGGGTTTGATAAATTTGATCACCCACCCAATGTTATGTGGCTAAAATATCCATACGAGGATGTTTTGATCTGGGGGGTTACGGCAAAGATTGTTTATCATCTCATCGAAGTGTTGATAAAGAATCCTTAATTGTTTTTTGCACGTCGTTTCAATCTAAAATAAATTTTTATCACAACAAAGAAACACAGGACTGCCAGAAACCCTGGGAACCAGGCGTGATCGATAAATTGAGGTGTGTTTATGCCGACAACAAAGCCGGTAATAGCAAACGCGAACACAACACTTAACAGGGCAATCAATGCCCAGCATACAAAATTAGAATCATACCAGGGTGCTATTGTTTTTCTAAAAAATGGGTTCTGGTCTAATTGCATTTTAATTCTTATCTTTTTGTGTTAAAACCACAATATATAGATTTTTTTTCTTGACAAACTACACTATATTGACTAAATCTGATGCTCAGCGCTTCCGTGAGACTAGTATCGTCTCTTGTAAACGTTACCAAAAGATATGTTAATTTCAATCAGATTTCAAGAGGTGAGTACATGTTTGAGCAAATTAAAAAACGGGATGGAAGAGTATCTGAATTTGATTCATCTAAAATCACCAGGGCTCTCCAAAAAGCGGGTGAGGCAACCGGTGAATTTAATGGAAGAGAAGCCAAAAAAATGACCATGAAAGTGGTAACATTGGCAAGGGACCTTCGTCTTGGAGCAGTTCCTGAAGTTGAAGAAATCCAGGATATCGTGGAAAGAGTACTTTTGGATTCCCCGTTTTATAAAACAGCCAAAGCATATATCATTTATCGTGAGCAGCATAACCAGATCAGAAAAATTGCCATCAAAGAGAATGTCGATCTCATGGAATCCTATATCCGGCGAATGGACTGGAAAGTTAAAGAGAACAGCAATATGAGCTATTCTCTTCAGGGATTGAACAATTACATATCTTCAGACATCACAGCAGAGTATTGGCTCAACAAAATTTATCCGCCACAGATCCGGGATGCCCATTATGCAGGCGACCTGCACATCCATGACTTGAGTTTGCTATCTGTCTACTGCGTGGGCTGGGACCTTCAAGACCTCTTGCTTGAAGGCTTTAAAGGCGTGGCCGGAAAAGTGGAGTCATCTCCGCCAAAACATTTTAGAAGTGCTTTAGGCCAGGTTGTTAATTTCTTTTATACCCTCCAGGGTGAGGCTGCCGGTGCCCAGGCCATGTCTAATTTTGACACGCTTTTAGCCCCTTTTATCTGGGAAGACAAGTTAGAGTATAAACAAGTAAAACAGGCCCTCCAGGAATTTGTGTTTAACATAAATATTCCCACACGAGTAGGGTTTCAGACGCCGTTTACCAACATTACCATGGACCTGAACGTTCCATCGACCTTAAAAGACACCCCCATAGTGATTGGCGGAGAACACAGAGAGCAAACCTATAGCGATTTTCAAAATGAAATGGATATTCTCAATTCAGCATTTGCCGAAGTCATGATGGAGGGCGATGCAAAGGGCCGTGTATTTACATTCCCGATACCAACCTACAATATTACAGAGGATTTTGACTGGAGCAATCCAAACCTGGAAAACATCTGGAAGATGACCGGCAAATACGGGATTCCTTATTTTTCAAATTTTGTTAATTCAGATATGGACCCGGAAGATGCAAGATCCATGTGCTGCCGGTTAAGACTCGACAATAGAGAATTGAGAAAAAGAGGGGGGGGGCTGTTCGGCGCCAATCCCTTAACCGGTTCCATCGGTGTTGTAACTTTGAACCTTCCAAGGATCGGCTATGTGGCCGAAGATGAAAGCCGGTTTTTCGACCGGCTGGATATACTGATTGCCCATGCAGCAGAGTCATTAAGCATAAAACGTAAAATTTTAGAAAAATTTACTGATGGCGATCTATACCCTTATTCAAAATTTTATCTGAGAAAAATCAAAGAGAGTACCGGCGTTTACTGGCGAAATCATTTTTCCACCATTGGTATTTTAGGGATGAATGAAGCCTGTCTTAATTTTCTGGGACAAGGGATTGCCACGCAGACGGGCCAGGATTTCAGCGTTAAAGTGATGGATCATATCCGAAGCCGGATTGAGAAGCTTCAAGATGAAACAGATGAGATCTTCAACCTGGAAGCCACACCCGCCGAAGGCACCACATATCGATTTGCCAGCAAAGATAAGGCGAAGTTTAAAGATATTATCTGTGCTAATGAAGAAGAGGTTAGAGATGGCAAAGATCCTTTTTATACCAACTCCACACATTTGCCGGTGAACTATACGGATGATATTTTTGAAGCACTGGAACTTCAGGACAGATTACAGACAAAATACACCGGCGGAACGGTTCAGCATCTTTTCCTTGGCGAAGAAGTTGAGGATATCGAGGTGGTAAAAAATTTAGTCAGCAAGGTGTCCAATTCGTTCAAACTGCCTTATTTTACCTTGACCCCGACCTTCAGTGTCTGTCCGTCCCACGGATATATTTCAGGAGAGCATGAAACCTGTGAAACCTGCGATGCCCAAACCGAAGTCTACTCACGGGTGGTTGGTTATTTGCGGCCGGTTGGACAATGGAACAATGGAAAACAGACCGAATTTTACATGCGTAAAACATTTAATGTGGCCTAGGAGAGAGGATGAATATAGGCGGCTTTCAGAAAAATTCTCTGATTGATTTTCCAGGAACCATCGCCTGCATCGTTTTTACCCAGGGTTGCAATTTTGTTTGCCCCTATTGTCATAATCCCGATTTAGTGACAAAACCCAAAAAAATGGCGGCAAGTACCGGGAAGGGGAATGACCATGTCTTTGAGGAGGATAAAATTTTTGAGTTTCTTTTCAAACGCAAAGGATTGCTGGAAGGAGTGGTGATTACTGGTGGAGAGCCGACCCTGCAAACGGATCTTGTTGAATTTTGCCGTAAGGTCAAGACATTTGGATATCGGTTGAAAATGGATACAAATGGCACTAACCCTGAGGTTTTGACACAACTTTTTGAAGATGGGTTGCTGGATTATGTGGCCATGGATATCAAAACCCATCTTAAAGAATATCATCGGGTGTGGCCGTCCAAAAAAAATATCGGAAATAATACTGATAAAATTGTTGACAGTATCCGGTTAATCATGTCAAAAGCACCTGCCTACGAATTTAGAACAACCTGTGTGAAACCATTTATCAGCAATAAGATTATTCAAAATATAGGTGAAACAATAAAGGGTGCAAATCTCTATATATTGCAAAACTGCTCTAAAAATGTCACTGTGCTGGACCCTGAATTCCTTAAAAACGGTGATCCTTTTTTTTCTGAAACACAAATGAAAGAACTCAAAGAAATCGCAGGTAAATATGTTGCTGCATCCACCATCCGGTGAGGAGATGTCATGGACTATCCTTTAGTAACGGCACACATTGATCTTGAGGCCATTGGGCATAATGTTTCCCGATTAAAAAACATTACAGATCCACAAGCCAAATTTATGGCAGTGGTGAAAGCCAATGCATATGGTCACGGAGCATTAGAGGTGGCCCAAAAAGTGATCGAAAGCGGTGCCCACTGGCTGGGGGTAGCCCGACTGGATGAAGCTGTGATTCTTCGCAAAGCAGGTATTGATGCTCCCATTCTGGTATTCGGGTATGTCCATCCATCCCAGGCAGCTATGGCTATGGATTTGAATCTGACCATCACTGTATATGGTCTTGAAATGGCAAGTGATTTATCAGATCAGGCAAACCGGCCTGGCCACCCATTGCCTGTCCATCTGAAAGTGGATACAGGTATGGGCCGGGTGGGCATGATTATTGGCAAAGGCATTTCAAAGAAAGACCTTTTGAATAAGGAGCTGCGAAAAAAAGAACTCAATAATATTGAAAAAATAGCCCGGTTGCCCGGGATCAATCTTAAAGGGATCTATACCCATTTTGCATCAGCAGACAGCAATGACTCATCCTATACCCATTTGCAGATAAAAGTGTTTGAATCCCTTCTGGCGGACCTTGCAACACGGAGGATTGATTTTGATATCCGGCATGCTGCAAACAGTGCAGGTATTATCGAATATCCACAAAGCCATTTTGATATGGTCAGGGCAGGTATCTCTCTGTACGGTTTATATCCATCGGATGAAATGGACAGATCAAAGGCAGCCCTTGTTCCTGCCATGAAATTAACATCAATTGTCAGTGCAGTACGGGATGTTCCAAAAGGTTTTTGCGTCAGCTACGGCATGACGTATAGGACAAATCAAAAAACGCGGCTGGCCTCTGTTCCTGTTGGATATGCAGATGGATATTCCCGTGCCTTATCATCAAAAGGGCAGATACTTGTTCATGGAAAACGAGCACCCATTATCGGCCGTGTCTGCATGGATCAGACAATGATTGATGTGGGACATATCAATGGTGTAAAATCCGGTGATGAAGTCGTGCTGATCGGCAGGCAAAAAAACGAGATCATCAGTGCAGATGAGCTTGCCGTCATTTCTGAAACGATTAACTATGAGATTGTCTCAGCTTTGACAGCCAGGGTGAAGCGATGTTATTCGGCCTCAGATTCCGGTTCCAATGCTGGATAGACCATTTTCCCTGTTGCAAAAAGGTCATATCCGCCATATTCCTTGGCCGCAGACTGGATGACCTTCCCTTTTAAAAGTGACAAAAACAGCTGAATACCCTGATCAAAAAATCGTTCTTTTGTAATCATAAGATCAAAACGTTCCCAGCAAATGGGAATGAAATCAAGCCCTAAAATGTTGGCAATGGGACGGATGCCGGGACCTGCATCTGCATGTCCGTTTAAAATCGCAAGCCCCACATCCATATGCCTTGAGGCCAGATTATTATATCCGTCAACGGTGTCCCCTTTAATGTTCGCATCATTTAAGAGCTTATCAAACAGTTTCCTTGTACCGGTGGACAATTGCCGGTTAATTATTTTTATACCGGATTTTCCTAAATCTGCTATGGATTTTATGTTTCTGGGATTCCCTTCTTGAAGAATCAAGCCCTGTTCTCTTTGACAAAAATTAACCACCGCAGGCATTTGATCCATCTCATCCTTTAGAAAAGGAAAATTGTACTCTTCATTATCTGCCAGAAGGTGACTGGACGCAATGTGGCATAGATTCTGTTTTAACGCCTTCATGCCCCCCATTGACCCGGCAATACCGAACATGGCTATATGCTCTTCATGCTTGAGGTTGAATGTGGAAATAACTTTATCCAGTAAAAGATCATTGCTGCCGGCAATTAAAACAAGTCCGTGGTAGGGCGGCAGCTTGGCAAGCTCAGGAAAATTTTGTGTACCGGCCTCTATCCATTGGCGGACGAGATTGATAGGAAACAACCATTTACCAGTCACTTTGGATGCAGGAAGCCCTTTTTCGGAAATGAGTGAATAGACCATTTTCTCATTTACATTCAAAAATTTTGCAACTTCTTTGGTTGAAAGCATTTCACTCATCAGCAACTCCTTTGTGCAAGTTAAAGTAGATTAGTCAGCGCTTTTTTTGATACCTCATCTGCCGTCAAAGACTTGCAGTCAATTTTTATATCGCACCAGGCATCATATAGGGGAGTTCTTTCTTTGTAAAGGTCTTCTACACTCTTTCCAGGGGCTATGGCAACCCCTCTGTCCGTCAGATTTGAAAGCCGGGTCAAAAGTGTGTTAACATCGATACAAAGATAGATAATGGTGCTGATCCGGGCAAGGTGTGCCATGGCTTTTTTTTTGTAAACAACACTGCCTCCCGTGGCAATAACATGGTGTTTGCAGCCAATGCTCAAGATATGCGTCTCTTCGATTTCAAGAAATTTTGACAGGCCGTCTTTGGCGATGATTTGCGACAGATTTTTTTTCTCACCCTGCTCGATAAGATCATCAGAATCAATAAATTGGAATTCCAGTGCTTTTGCCATAAGGTGTCCCACCGTGGTTTTGCCCACGGCAGGCATGCCAATTAAAGTTATGTTTTCTTTACTTTTCATCATAATTATGTCATTTAATTGCGATATTAGCTGCTAATTTGATTAAAAAATTAAAAAATACATACTATTCTTTTTTTCTTAAGGCAAGTGATAAATGTTATTTGCAATTCCGAATGGTGCTTGACTTTAAAAGCTGTGAACACTATTTTTAATAACGGCAATGCACAGCTATTGCGCAAAAAACCAGGGGTTTTGGCAAAACATGAACTATTAGACTGAATTTTGAATATTATTTCATATATTAATATAACCTGGAAGAAGGCTATAAAAGACAAATAAAATGAAACCGAAAATTATCACCATTGTTGGCAAGTCCAATTCGGGGAAAACCACACTACTTGAAAAAGTGATCAGAGAATTGACTCAAAGAGGGTATAAAATAGGATCGGTAAAACATGCCCATGACGGGTTTGAAATGGATAAAAAAGGAAAAGACAGCTGGCGCCACCGACAGGCAGGTGCTGCATCTACCCTTGTTATTTCCGAAGATAAGGTTGCCCTGGTAAAAGATGATGCAACGACCTACATTGAAAAAATGAAACGCTATCTGTCGGATCGGGATATCATTATGGCTGAAGGCTTTAAAAAACAGCAACTGCCCAAAATAGAGGTGTTCAGGACCCGAAGCGTACACAAACATCCATTGTGCATGGAAGATCAAAATCTGATCGCCTTTGTAACCGATTCTGATTATCAGCCGGATGTCCCGAGGTTTGGGCTGGGCGATATCCGGCAGTTGGCTGATTTTATTGAACATAAATTCCTTCAAGGATAACCGGTAAATTGTTACAGGTAAAATACAATATTTTGAACAAGTACTATTCTTATATCCTGCTGTACATATTCTTTTTTTGGATCACCCTTTCTGCCTGTCCTGCAGGCCAGGATCAAGCCGGATCATATCATTGTGTGACGCAATATGAAAATGGCTCTATTAATTGGACCACTGGCAAAATTACAGCTGTCGGCAAAGCCTTCCCCGATGGGAAAATGCAGACGTCTAATGAATGGATACAAGGAGCTGCCCGGGCAGATGCCAATCGGGGTGTGATTAAGATTTTAAAAGGACTAAAACTAAGCACCGCTCAACGGGTTGAGGAATATGCAGCCCAAAGCGATATCATCCTGGCCGGTATAGAGAAAACAGCGAGAGATGCTGTTATCTTGAAACAATATTATACATCTGCGCTTGCCGTTGAAATGACAATTGAGACCAGCATTTTCGGCGGGTTTTTACAATTGGTTCTCCCTGAAGATATCCGGCAAATTCATAAGATAAGCCCGGATACACTACTAAAAAAAATGGATATGAACACTGACGGTAATACCAATGGCCTATCCACAGGGCTGATCATTGATGCCCGTGGACTTGAATTTGAACCGGTTCTCAACCCTGCCATTGTCAGTGAACAAGGGCATGATATGTATTCTTCGGTTTTTATCAGCAGGGAGTTTGCGGTTCAAAAGGGAGTGTGTAAATATTATTGCAGCATGGAACAGGCATTAAATGATAGACGGGTCGGCAACAACCCCTTGATTTTTAAAGGTCTGCGAAAAGAAGGAAAAGAAAACACAAGCATTGTTATCAATATGGCAGACTACAGGCTCTTAGAAAAAAAACCGGAGCGTCATGTTTTTTTAAAAGAATGTCGTGTGATTATTGTTATGGATTGATATGGGGATGTATTATCAACCAATAAGACTATTATCAATCAATCGTGTTGCCCCGACCTTAACCGCCAGTGCCAATAACACCTGTGCGTCTATTTGTTCCACCTTTTCAAGCGTTGCGGGATCACAAAAACTTATATATTCAACAGCTGTTTCGCTGTGGGCGTGAATAAAATCTTGAAGTTCTTTTTGGATGAGTGCTGCTTTTTTTTCTCCCTTGACCACAAGTTCTTTTGCAAGGTTTAATGCTTTAGACAGACAGATGGCAGATGCTCGTTGCTTATCCGTCAGGTAGGCATTTCTTGAACTCATGGCAAGCCCGTCTTGTTCCCGGATAATTTGACCGCCAAGGATTTTTATATCAAAATCCAGATCCAGGGTCAGTTGCCGGATGATCTGGAGTTGCTGATAGTCTTTCTGGCCAAAGATGGCTATATCCGGCATGACGATATTAAATAGTTTGGCTACAACCGTTGCTACACCTCCAAAATGAACAGGTCTAAATTTTCCGCATAAAAATTGAGGCAAATGCTGAAGGTTGATTTGGGTCTGAAAATTTTTTGGATAAATACTTTCTTTATTGGGCAGGAATACAGCGGTTACCCCTGCTTTTTTTGCCAATGCAAGATCGTTTTCTATGTCAGACGGATACGCATCTAAATCCTCTTTTGGACCAAACTGGGTTGGATTGACAAAGATGCTGAGTACAAGTTCATCACACAAGGGTTTGCCCTTGTCCAATAAAGAGGTATGACCTTTATGCAGATAGCCCATGGTGGGAACAAAGCAGATGGTTTTGGATTCTCTTTTTTTTTGTTTTGACCAGTGTTGCATTTGGGGTTTGGTCTTCAATATTTCCATTATTTTTCAAGCTCCTCTTTAACAGCAATTCCCATGTCCAATATGGTATAAGGTTTTTTTACAAAACTGCCGGCCCCAAGGTGCTGGGCAGTTAGAACTTCGTCTGATTCAGCATATCCGCTTGCAATAATCGCCTTTTGACCCGGATTGATTTCTTTTATTAACCGATAGGTTTCAAGACCGCTGATAGACGGGGCCATGATCATGTCCAGGATCACAAGGTCTGTTGGTGTTTGTTTGATAAATTCCACAGCATCGTATCCATTGTCAACAGCCTGGGCCTTATAGCCTAAATTTTCGAGAATACTTAAAGCTATGCTTTGTTGATCCGCAAGATCATCCACGATCAGTATCATCTGGCCCTGCCCCATTATTTCATCCAGTGACCCGGATTCGGGCAGCCGGGGGATCTCTTTCCTTGTGGCAGGAAAGATCAGGTCAAAGGTTGTTCCCTTTGGGCTGGATGTTACATCGACATATCCGAAATGGTCTTGAACGGCATTCCAGACAACGGTTAAGCCAAGGCCTGTTCCGCTTTTTCCCATTTGTTTTTTGGTATAAAAGGGTTCAAATATTTTCTTTTGATTTTCCTTAGTGATACCCGATCCATTATCCGTCACACTCAAAACGGCATATTCACCCGGCTGCCTGTTTTCATGTCCTGGAATAACCGTATCAAGGTAGGTATTGGCAGTGGAAATCAGAACCTGGCCGCCTTTGCGTGTTGATACCTCCTCAACAGCATTTAAAACAAGGTTCATGATTGATTTTTCAATGTGGATGTAGGAACCAAAAATGTTCAGCAATTCCGGTTCAGTCATGAGTTCAATGGTTACATTGGGATAGGATTTTTCGATTTTGATAAAATCATGGGCATTTGCATACCGTTCCAGTACTGTGTTGATATTGACTATCTCTTTTTCAGTATTTGATCCACGGGAAATGGTTAAAAGGTCACTGACAACGGCAGATGCTTTCCGGCCGGAATCTTTGATGATGTTTAATCCCTTTTCAATAGCCGGGTCAAGGGTTGTATCCATTAACAATACTTCAGGATATGTAGCAATTCCGGACAATATATTATTCAAATCATGAGCCACACTCCCGGAAAGGATACCCAGTGCTTTAAATTTTTCTGCCTGGATGAGCTTTTCTTTCAGCCGTTGCTGCTCTTTTTCCTGGTGTTTTTGTTGTGTAATGTCCCTGATGATTCCCTGATATATATACTGTTTACTATGAAAATGCTGAATTAGCGTTCCGTTGATTTCTACATCAATGGGCGTGCCATCTTGATGCAGGATGACGGCTTGTATTTTAAAAGTATCATTTTTTTTTATTTTCTTTTTAAAACGCCTGCCGTCGGTTTTATTCAAAAAACGGTTAAGGGGCAGGCCGATCCATTCTTTTTGATTATATCCCAGCAGAGAAAATACAGCGGAATTGATAAAGGTAATATTTAAATTTTTATCCAATGTCCAGATGATATCCGTTGTGTTTTTAATCAAATGTTTAAACTCATCGCAACAGACTTCAAGCGCTTTGATCAAGACACTCAGGGACACGATAATGGCTGTACATAAAAAGAAAAAAGTAGCGGTAAAAACAAACCATTCCTGGGCATTTGATATGCCTTGCATCTGGGTCACTGAAAGAAAATTTTTGGAAAACAGGATACCGAAAATAACCAAAGTTGAACAACTGATGATCAGGGTAATAAGACTGGTTTTTAAATTGGAAAAGATTGCAGCAAATGCTGAAAAGCAGAATAGATAAAGCCGTGCGCTGCCGGCAAGCCCTGTGGTTAAAAGGCTATTTATTCCTAGAAAGTAAAAAGCGAATAATCCGGCCCACACCCGGATTTTAAAGGGAATTTTCTCAAGGAAAGTGACACCGATTCCCCATAGATAAACACTGATGAAAACGAAAATTAAAATCCATTGAGATTGCTTAACTGCATAAATACAGCTTAAGATAAAAGGAATACAGCCAATGATTAAAAGGCTTAAAAAAAGAATCTTGAAGATCTTTTTTTGCCAAAATAAAAGCACATTCTCATTGTCTTTATAGATTGATTTTACATTGAATATATTAGAGATCATAAATGTTGACTAAATTTAATTTTAAAGATAAATCAAGAGTTTACACAATCGGTGAATAATTGCAATAAAATTAAACTATCCTGGCTATAAAGGCCAAATCCGTTAAAAAGAAATTCAAGGCTAAGCGCTTTGCTGCCGGTGTTGATCGAGATGTTGTCAAAAAGAGGGCGGTCTATCTGGATATGGAGTTGTCCGAACTGATTACCCAGGTTGTTTTGGGAATGCGCCCTGTGGCAGAAATGATCGGATTAAAGAGTAATTTATAAAAATATCATGTCAAATGGTTGACACCGGCGGCAGAATTTTCCTTTTCTATAGAAAGTTTGTTTTGCATTTTTTTATAACATCCTTAAATGATACAATCTTTTTTGTTTACTATTTTCTGGCACACCCTTTGCTTCAGCTTATTTATAATTGTAGATTTTTTTAAAGCGAGGGCAAAAATATGCGGCAGACATTCAGTAGACTATCCAATAGATTGGGCACGCTTTTCTCATTGATTTTCGGGATGGCTAAAACACAGGCAGATCATCAAAATCTGACCCGGCATATTGTCGCCATCAATAAGGCACAATCCACACAACAAATTATTAACGAGGTGGCATTGTGTCTGAAAAATATTCTGGATTATCGGTTATTTGCTTTTGCTATCAAAAAAGAAAATAAAACCGACGTCTGGTTGGATCCCAGGATGTATAAAAATTCGCTTGAGCAGGTTATCATGGAAGACTTTCATATCGAATCTAAAGAAGATTTGAATTATTTGAATCATACCTTTCATCCGGATGAATCTGAGCAAGAATTTGATATGAAAGATCTCGTATTTTATGAGATGAATGAGGACGAGTGCAATGCCAGAATATACATGCTTCCACACAAAAAAATCGTTGCCCACCATGATGAGGTCGTTAATCTGATTTTGCAGGGCTGTTCAGTAGCACTTGCAAGACAGGTAAAAATGGAGAGTTTAAAGGATGCGGCTGTGATTGATCCTCTGACTGGATGCTATAATCGAAGAGAGCTTGAAACTCAGCTGAAAAGAAATATTGCCGGCGCGACACGACACAGGACTAATTTGTCCGTGTTCATGTTTGATCTGGATCATTTCAAAAAAATCAACGATACTTATGGCCACCTGGCAGGGGATAAGGTACTCCAGGAGGTTGTATCGCTAGTCATGCGAAATATGAGGTCTCAGGATATTCTTGCCAGATATGGTGGTGAAGAGTTTATTGCTGTTTTACCTGAAACAGACAAAATAAAAGCCATGGAACTTGCAGACCGTCTGCGGGATAAAATTTCAAAAAAACAAATCCTCTTTGGCGATGATGTGATTAAAATAACGGCAAGTTTTGGCGTCTCAGAACTGAATCGTAATGCAGATATGACCAGAATTATACAGGACGCCGATACCATGTTGTATAAGGCCAAACTAAATGGACGTAATACAGTCATGCCCGGGTTGATAAAAGTGGTCTCAGGAAAAGCTCAGAAAATAAGATAACACCGCACATTTTCTATTACCTTAATATGGAACAACGCAACCGGGCAGGATGAATCGGCTCTCAAAATGTAAAGTCATTTTTAAGTGACCCCTTAGGTTTTGCATCAACAACAGGGAAAAAAATGCTGAAAGTTGTTCCTATTCCGAAATTGCTATCAACGGTAATGGCTCCTCCATTGTTTTTTACAATACCCATTCAACCGCTTTTTGTGCATGAATCAAGGTGGTATCGTAAAGGAAAATGTCAATATCTGTTTGTTTTAAAAGCATCCCGATCTCCGTGCATCCCAGAATAATAGCCTGGACCCCATCCTCGATGAGCCTGTTTGCAACGTCAATATATGCTTTTTTTGATTCCGGCAATATCTTTCCCAGGCACAACTCTTCATAAATAATCCGGTTAATTGTAGCTCTGCCTGGCTCATTAGGGATCAGGATATCCAGATCAAATTTATCGATCAGTCGTTGTTTATAAAAGGTTTGCTCCATGGTGTAGGCGGTTCCCAAAAGACCTGCCTTTTTAATGCCATTCTGGACAAGTGCCTGGGCCGTGGCATCGGCGATGTGGATCAATGGAATGTCCACAGCTTCTTCAACCTCATCAGCCAGTTTATGCATGGTGTTGGTGCAGATCAGGATACAGTCTGCACCGCTTTTTTCCAAGCGCTGTGCTGCATCTGCCATAATGGCACCAAGCCTGTGCCAGTCGCCTTGCTGCTGTAGTGCCTCAATGGGACCGAAATCCAGGCTGTAGAGTAAAATTTTAGCGGAATGAAGACCGCCAAGATTTTTTTTGATTCCTCTATTGAGCTCTGCATAGTAATGGGCCGTGCTTTCCCAGCTCATACCGCCGATCAGTCCAATGGTTTTCAATGGTCGTTCCTTTATTTTAATTGAACCTATTTATAAGGTGTTTTGATCAATGCCTTGATCTCCTTCAACACTTTTTTGCAGGCATTTTCTCCCCGTTGCATAAGGACGTTGCCTTTGTGAAAATCATCCCATGCAAAGTCCTGGGCTTCCGGGTAGACAACGACGTCGGATTTTTGGGCAAAGCCTGTTGTAGCAGTGCTGTGTACGATGTTGATGGTTCGGAATATGACCTGCATAATACTGGGAGAGCGCCGGGTCTGTTTGGCTGTGGAATTCGGGTTTTCTACACACACAGCAATGATTTTATCAGCCCCTTTTTGTTCCAATATATTCACCGGCACAGGATTGAGCAGCCCACCATCCACCATCCATCGGCCATTGTGCCGGAAGGGAACAAATACAGCAGGCAAAGACAGGCTGGACCTGACCGCCCTTGAAACATCTCCGGTATCAAAAAGGACTTCTTCTCCTTTTAATATATCCACGCCAACAATATAGGTAGGGATCAATAAATCCATAAAATCCGCATTGTTAACCGCTGTCGACACAAGATTCATGGCCTTTCGCCCCCGTAAAAAGCCCTTCAACGGCAGGGTGTAGTCAAAGATATTTTTCCGGGCCAGAGAACGCGTGGGAAGCCTTTTAATGGTATATTCCATTAAATGCTCCACTGATCCTTTTGACGCGTATATGGCGCCTACCAGCGCCCCCATGCTTGTTCCGGCAATCATATCTATGTGAATCCCTTCTTCTTCGAATACTTTAAGTACACCGATATGGGACCACCCCCGTGCTGCGCCTGCACCAAGAGCCAGGCCGATCCTGACCCCTGCCAGTTCTCTTGCAATGGCTCTGGCGCCTTTTACAGGGAATCGTTTCTCCGTATCAATTTGATCTTTAATGGCCTTATCGGATTTTTCCACCCAAACCTGGGGGGTTTCAGAAAGATTAAGTTCTCTTTTAAGGGTTTCTCTAGGGATACCTGTTGCCCCGCATAGATGACTGACACCGACACGAACGCGATCCAGGCCGATACCCGCAGTTTGCTCCAGGCGATCCAGTTTTTTCTTAACCCCCGGCAGGGCCGCAGGCGTGTTGTTTATGATGAGAAGATTTTTGTCGCAGAGTCTGACTGCCTGTTGTTCCAGATGGTCAAAATGATGGGTAAGGCTGAAGATCACCCGATCATACTTGAATTTAAAGCTTTCCATCAATTGCGGCAGTACACTGACCAATTGTTCATGAAACCCTTTGTTCACCTGAAGGACACAAAAGCCCGAGGGATGATTAAACCATTTGATGTCATCAGATGCATATACATTGGACGGCAGGAGATTGAAAAGGCTGATGTCCGGACAGGGCATGGAATGGAGATCAAACTTTTTCATGATACTTTTAAGTTCAAGATGGGGCTCAACCACCAACACCTTTTTATCCGATTCAGTGGATATGTGATAGGACATGGAATAAAGAAAGTGGGAAAGACCCAGGTCAGGATCAGTGGCGGAAACAGTATAAAAAATCGGCATGAGCGGCGTGGATTCCGTTGTTGACCCAAAAGAGAGTCTTCTTGCATAAAGACGACTTAAAAAAAGCCCGATATGACGGTTTTGGGTCAAAAGTGTCTTGAAATTTTCTTTTTTCAGGCAGAAAAGTGTTGCATCCAGAGTGACCTTTGCTGTGGCACTGCGGGGAAGATTCGAAAGCAATGCCATCTCGCCAAAAAAATCACCCCTTTGAAGTTCAACCTGAAATGGTGTCCGTCCTTGTTTTTCAGAATAGATAAACACAGCACCTGAGCGGATGATGTACATGGCATCACTTAGGTCTCCCTGCTCAAATATATGTACATCTTTTTTAACGTCCAAAACATGAAAACAAGCGGCTATTTTCCTGATTTGTGAATCAGGAATCGAAGAAAAAAGGGGTACTTTTTTTAAAAAAAGTTCAAGATCCATGAATGGGTTCGTCCTTTTTATATTCTTTAAGATTCACGCGATAGAGTGGATCGCCTACTAAAACCATTTTCCAGGAAATATACGGCAGACTGACAAGATAGGATTCAGCAAGTGTCAAATACCCTTCGACAAGAAATTTAAAAAAAATTTCCGGCATGGGAAAGGATTGAACATATGGCTCTCCCACAGGACCTATGGTTGCTGCAATGCCGTAATCCAGCATTTTTTTGCACCAGACCTGGCTGCCCTTGTTTTTGAGTGTGGTACATTCTGAACTGGCAATATGAAACCCAACAGACCCCTTTTGCCAGGTAAAGGCATCTACATATTTTGCAAGGCTGTACCATCCGCAATAAAGTGCCGTATCCGGACTGTCACCTTTTTGAAATAAAGCGCCGACATCATTCAGGAACACATTCATTTTTGTTTTTTCGGACAATGCCTTGGCTGCCCTGTGAATGGATCTGTCATACAGACCATAGCCGGAGACTTTTTTCTTTCCGGGATTTTTCCATCTTGCATCAAAATAGGCAGATCCTTTCAGCCCTTCTTTTTCCGCTTCAATGCTGTCATTAATAATACGCTTAACAATTTTGGCATTGGCAGCGTCCAGTCGACTGGTCATCATCACTTCTGATTTTTTTAAAGCGACTTTCTGGTTGGCATATCCTAAAAAATATGGATTGGGCAGCCACATATTCAAGGCGTAATTTTTTTTCTTAACCAGCATTAACTCGGAATCAAATGATGCAACCTTGTCAATTCGTTGTTTTTGTCTTTTAATTTTGTTTTTAAGGTTCGATAAGACCTTCTCTTTTTTCTTTCTATCGTCGGAATCATCAACCTTGTTTTTGGCCAGAAGCTCTTCCAATTTTTCCTTCTTTGATTTAAGTTCGGCCAGCTTTGATTTTTCTTCAGGTGTGGATCCCGGCGAGCTGATTCTCAAAGGAACGCCCAACATAGTGACAATTGCCCGGATATCCGGATTGGCCTTCAGAGCTCTGCGAATCGGGGGAACAGCTTTTTTTACGTAGTTTTCCCGGGAACAGGTCTCTTTGTCCGTGATAAATAATAAAACCAGATTCTTTTCTGGGATCTGCCGCTTCTCCATATAGTACCTGGCAAGACCTTTGCTCTGCGATGCATTCATGTTGGCAACCACTAATACTTCTTTTGGTTCAAGGGCTAAACAAAGAGAGGGTGTTGTAAGGGATATGATCAAGGTTTGTGCAAAAGCTAAACAACAGTAAAAAAGTCGGTTCATGGTAACATCAGCTCGTTTTGTTATCGATTATTGCATGTAAAAATTTGGTATAACGGTCATGCGCAGCCTTGGCCTTTCGACTAGGGGACTGCCCACAACAAAGCATGAAAGAAGCGAATAGGTTTCCACAATTTTTTCATATAAAATGATCTATACCTTATATCTTGTTGGAAGGTCAAGATCTTGGGATTTGTCCAGGGTAAACGCATTTAAACTTGGCTTGAATTCTAATCTTTTAATTTACAGGTACTTATGCAAAACTATAATTTCATTTGCGTTTACCGCCATACCGAAACTACCCGAAATCATTAATATGGAAAAGTTACATGCGTTAGCTCTGTTTGTCAGCAACTTATTCATATTGGGGTATTTTGAGAAGTCCCTCGAAACTGCCTATTTTCAATTTGCCAAGATAATCTTTTGATTTTTATCCATGGAAAAAATATCATCCATCCTAAACTGGCTTAACAAACTATCAATATCAATAATCTCGTTCCCCATGAACGAATATCTCCCCAAAAAATTGATGTGTACCCACGCTACAGGAGATAGCCGTTTTACAAATTCATATTTTTCACTTTGTCCAGATTTTTTAAAATATTCCATTAAATTCGTCAGCAATATCGCATTGTAATAAATAATAGAATTGGCTAACAAGCGAGCACACTCATTCCAAACAGCAATTTCCATTTCCGTTGATCCTCGAAAATGCCTGCCGTTAATAATGGCGATGTGTCGTCTTAATTGATGATAGGCCTCAACACGACATAACGACCCCTGTACCGCCTGCCGCAAAATGATATCCCCAACATAATCCAATAAATAATCTGACATTAAAACTGCATTCATTTCCCAAAGAGCTCGTTTGGTTTTGCTTTTAAAATTATGGGACCCAAGTTTCCCAATTATATTGCTTTGATTCGTTTCACCGATAAGCAAAGAAGCCAGAATGTGTTTTATGTTATCTTCTTCCTTTAAAATGAGTTTTTGATTAAACCTCTTCTGCGGTTTGATCAAATAATTTTTAAATTTTTTGGTGGCAGAAAATGAAATGATGGATTCGGTTTTAGCAGGGAGAGATCGATATCGTGGGGCAAAAAGTCTTTCTATAGTATGTAAAAGCAGGAAATTAAGGCGATTTGCACCTTCGGTATCTGTTGAAAAAATATCCGGTTGTATTTCAGAGGTATTATTGTACACCAAATCAAATAAATAACGGCTCTCATGTTCATTGGCCGCTATAATCCTCGCGTTAACAGGGACATGGTTAGCGACCAGTGTATAAGCCACAACACCTTTTTCTAATCCAAAATATTTACTTGAATGACGAGAAAGCAACGTATCTCGTTTAGTTTTAAATTTTTGGCCATCGAGACTCGCATGTAAAATGTCTGTCTTTAAGTTCCAATATTTAAAGATGGATAAAGCTGCAATAGCATTGCTAATCACATCATTTGCAGCCTTCAGCGTTGAAAGACGGATATAATTTTTATCTGTTATTTGAAGGCTTGCTAAACGGAGATCACAAATATCTACCATTTTCAGAACACCCAGATTTGTACCATTTGCAATTAAACAAGCGTATATGGCCATTTCGTCGAGTTTCGCCTTGGCGTAGTGCGGTTTAATATGCGTAAACTGATTAATAAATTGAGTTTTCTGATTTACAAAATGCAGAACCCCGTCAACGCTTACTTGTGGTAAGTTATTGTAAAATGGATTGTTGATTTCGGATTCTTTTTTTTGATATGGCAATGTCCATGAGGATGTACCATCTTTTGCTGTTTTAACTTTGATATCAGAATTGTTACCTTCAATTATCGCCTCATTCACCGCGATAATTTTATTATCTAATGGTTTCGCTTTTTCGATGATAAATTCGGTAAACGGCTGAGTTAACATAGGTCGATTAATTTTATGGATCACCCGGGTTTTATTTTTTTGCCATTCTTGAATAAGCTCCGATGAGATCGATCGATACTGAATACTTTCATTCAGAAAAATTGAACCGGCATCCACATACTTTTTAATCTGCTGATAGCAATGGTATTCATAGCAATCAGTAAAAATGATATTTTCATTATCATCATAAATATAACCCCTTATTTTTTTGCCGATATGCTGTTTGGGATAGTCCCCAAATGGAACTTTAGATAATGGCTTACTGCCCAATAATGTTGATTTCAAAAAATTTATGGCTTTGTTTAATGCTTTCTGTTGGGTGCTTTCAAAAGGCAAAACTTTCAAGAGGGCTCTTAGCAATGATTTGTAACCCGGCGATTTTTTTTACAGCCTTCCAGGTAAATGACGTTTGATAATCTTTGCTTTTGTTTTCCAGACCTGTTGATATTTGATTTATCGTTTCTGGGAGGGCGATTGCATACGCTTCTTTTTCTTTAATTATCTTAAATGTAACCGAATCATCAATAGTAGTATCGGTAAATATCCTTAAAAGTTTTGCAATACGGTCATCCTGTTCCTCTTTCTCAATGGCATCAGCAAAGATTAAGCGCTTAGCCTCTTCTCCAACATCAACCTGGTATTGATTAACGGTATAACTAAACATCAATACCAGGTTGTCCAATATCCGTTTGGTCCGGTTAAAAATAAAACATAACAACCATAAACAGGTTTGATCTTCATTTATACGGTGCAAAGATTGCACCGTATAATGATCAACAAGGTCCGCATAATAGGCAATGCTATTGTTTGAAATTTTGAGCCTTGGTAATAATTGCTTGGCAATTTGATATAAGGATGAATATTTTTGGTAATGCCTTATCTCTTGATAGATTGCTTTCGGTTTAAAATTTTTCGGTAATTTCTTTAATGACGTAACCGCATAAAAACTATCTTTTTTCTGCATCAATTGGAAGATCGATTGCCCCTCTTCCGGTGACAACCCTTTTTTTAGAATACGTTTGATCCTTTGTTGCTCTAAGGTCAATGCTTTTGAAATAATATCCTGCAAAGTAGTGTATCCAGGCATTGTCATTTTTTTCTTGAAAACAAATTCGATCAGTTCACGAAAAATAAAAACTGGATTTGCAGACAATCGGCTTAATTCAATGGCTTTAGTTGTTAGAGGTTCACAGTATTTTGTCTTCCTGAAATATTGAAATCCCAAAAGATTTAGAATCCTCTTTTTGTTCTGCCGTTTTATTTCACGACTGATACGAGCCTTGACCAGATGAGCATTATCAAAGTAATGATTTAATATGTAATCAATATCTTTTTGGGTTTCATCAAGCTGATACTTGAAAAATTGATTCTTTGCTTTGAAATATCCAAGCTGTAAAATCAAATCGATCTTCGTTTTCGTGGAAACTGATAATAGAAGCAGTTTTGGTTCATTGTCGTGTAATTCAAAATACCATCTTCTTTCATCATCAGTAAATTTTGGTATTTCATACAGCTCATTTATTTCTGATTGATTAAGAATGCTGATACGCTTGCTATTTTCAGTTGATGGAATCATTCGTCATTGCCGTTTTCGTATTCTCAAAAACCCTCGTTTTTGAGAAAGATTGTGAGTCTTAATATTAAAGCCGTAAATTGGGTATTTCATTTTCTCAAAAACCATTCTTGAAATATCCTTCTCAAAATTATATATAAAAGACAGGTTTTAATAAAATCAGAAAGGCAACCTTTCTAAAATGCAGATCGGATACGCAAGAGTCTCAAAATATGACCAGAACCTTGATCTACAAATTGACGCCTTAAAAAAAGCTGGGTGCGAGCGAGTCTTTACAGACAAAGCTTCAGGCGGTAAAATGGATCGTCAAGGATTAACCACAGCTATCTCACACCTAAGAGAAAATGATATTTTTGTTGTCTGAAAATTGGATCGCCTTGGACGTAATGTAAAAGGCATGGTTGATTTCATATGCGATATGGAAAAGCGAGGTATCCATTTTAGGAGTCTAACCGACAATATCGACACTACAACACCTGCAGGCCGATTCTTTTTTCACGTAATGACATCTTTAGCTCAGATGGAACGAGAATTAATTGTGGAACGAACAAGAGCTGGGTTAGAGGCTGCCCGGAAAAGAGGTCGTGTTGGTGGCAAAAAACTGCTGATGACACCGAGCAAGGTTGAATCGGCTAAAAATCTTTTAAAAAATGGGCTTCCACCTCGTGAAGTGGCTGAGAATCTTGGCGTATCAATCCCCACACTTTACAGGTGGTGTCCAGCTTCTGATAGAACCTGATACCATGGCTTTACATTTTACTAAGACTATATTCAAGATTCATATATAACCAGATCCGTTAAAAATGGCAAAAAAGTTATAAATCCAATAATGAAAAAGCAAAAAGGACCCGGAGGCATTTGAACAAAAATCTGTAGTTTTGACTTTAACCCTTCTGTGCTTCAGGTAAGAATACAAGATAGCCTTTTAAATTTTTAATTGATTACATATTTTGGATAGACAATTTTCTTTTTCTATGGGAATTTTTCACCCAAATGTAAAATTCTGCCCAATATTATTAAAAAAAAATGAAATTATATCAAAAACTAAGGGTTTACCCTGATTGAAATTAAATTATTTATGTGAAATACTCATTTTTAATCAGTTGTGCCCGGTTAGATTTTTGCATGTTATATCCGCTCTTTGGCAATCATGTTTTTAATATTTCTTTTTCATAGATTTCTATCAATTTTGAATTGATCAATCACTCCGATTGAGAAAGGAAAAACCAATGAAAAAATCAGTATTTTTATAATTTTAGTAGTGACTTTTTGTATGTCTTTAGCCCAGGCTGCCCCAATCACACTTTACGACTGGGCTTTTAATGTAAATGGCATGACCTATGAGGCCGCGCTTGGCGATACCCTGCCGGGAAATTTCAATGATGATAATTTCAATTGGGACAGCGGGATAGGGACTCTTTTCGTCACCTTCAGCCCTTCAAGCGCAGGAGACTATAAAATTCTTGGTTTTTTTGACCATGAAATTGTCGAAGGTACAAACACTTTTTTTAACGAATATGCTTTTACTACCACCAGCCCGCAGACAGGGCAAACATGGGAAGCGGATGAATCAGGCTTTTTGGGTGATATCTATTATAACCTTTTGGACAGTCAACTGGACAATACCAATGGCGTGCCCAAAGGTTTTCCGGATGATGTTGCCATGGCCATGGGATGGGATTTTCACCTTGCCTCCGACGAGTATGCCATCATTTCCTTTATATTAGATGAAACAGAACCGGAATCAGGATTTTATCTAACTCATGCAGATCAAGCCAGCAGTGACGCCATCTTTTTCTCAAGCAGTCTGACAACTATTACGACAAATCCTGTTCCGGAGCCCGGGACATTGATTCTTTTCGGGATCGGGCTAATAGCAATTTCAAAGTTTTCTGTCTCCAATAAAAAAAGAAAGTACTTATAAAAGGACCGTTGCCATGAAAAATCGTATTATCAGACTCAAAAAAAATCCATTTGCAAAAATTTTAATTTATTCCTTTCTTTTTTTAATCTTGACCATCGGCTGGCCGCTATCATCTGTTTGTGACTTTTTTATTTCCAATGCCGCTGCCGGTGTTATAATTGATCCGGGGCCGGATCAGTCTGTTTGCAAGGAGCTTCCGCTTGCCGGCTATGCTGCAATGAATCAGGACAGTACCCCTCCATTTAATAATGCCATCAAACATATGTGGTTTGGCCCTTTTGAAACAAGTGATCTCCCCAACCCGTCCGTTATCATCCCTGAAGGCAGGTATACGGTCTCTCACATTATCAATACCGGATCGTCACTTTCTGATGTCACTACATCTCTAATTGAGGTAAAACCCTGTTTTACAATAGCCTCCCGGGATAAAAGAGGCAAAGTCCAGCTTACCTGGTCGCCTATGGCAGGCATCACCCGGTATGATGTTTACAGAGCCCATGAATCAAATCCTCAACAGTTTGAAAAAATTGCAGAAACCGTTTCTGATTATGCCACCTACCTTGATTACGGTGTCCAAAATGAGTCTTCCTACCTTTACCTGGTGGGAGCGCTTGTAAACGGGAACTGGTCATATTCCAATGTTGTCAGTGCTCATCCCACTGCGATCCGGTCCAGAACCCGGCCCAATTATGCCCCCCTGATCCACTCTTTTCCTGTTACAAACGGAACTGTCGGTATCCTGTACAATTACGACGTCAATGCCATTGACCCCAACAACGATGCATTAAGTTATTTTCTTATTTCTTCACCGGGCGGTATGACAATCACCCCGGACACAGGCGTGATTTCATGGACTCCCGGGACTGAAGGTACTTATCCCGTTCAAGTGCTCGCAGAGGACGGCAAAGGCGGAGCACATACCCAGAATTTTACGATAACGATAGAAAAAATAGCTGTTCCCGTTCAGGTCAGTTTAAATGCAGATCCCGTTTCCATTAACCAGGAAGGAGGGTCGGTTACCTTGTCATGGTCCTCTGCCTTTGCAGAGACAGTTACCATTGACAACGGTGTTGGCCCGGTTGAGTTAAACGGCACCATGACTCTTTTTTTGAAAGAGGCCGCAACC
>JAKIUJ010000041.1 GCA_021647625.1 Desulfobacula sp. | reverse complement strand
ATCAAGGAAAATTTTTATGACAACAATACAGCCCCGGGGAGAAAAATTAAAGAAAGCCGTTAAATGGATATCTGAAAAACGCAAAGAAAATCCGGATGTCAATCCTTCAAAGTTTGTCGATGATGCAGGCTTTCAATTCGATTTGAGTCCTAAAGACTCAGAATTCCTTTTAAGGTTAATAAGAAATGACGATCATCCGAATTCTGCCTGAAATTCTCTCCAACCAGATTGCAGCAGGAGAGGTCGTTGAACGCCCATCTTCTGTTGTGAAAGAGCTTATAGAAAACAGTATCGATGCCGGAGCCACGAGTATCACCATAGAAATCGAGAGGGGTGGCAAATCGCTTATCAGGGTGTCGGATAATGGGATTGGGCTTTGCCGGGATGATGCCCTCTTGTCCATCGAACGGTATGCAACAAGTAAAATTTTTTCTAAAGAGGATTTATTTTCCATATCAACCATGGGGTTTCGGGGTGAAGCCTTGCCATCCATTGCTTCGATTTCCAGATTTACACTTGTGACCAGAACCCAGGAATCCAATGTGGGAACCAAAATAGAGATTGCCGGGGGCAAAATTTTTAACGTCAGTGATGCCGGTGCCCCCGTGGGAACGATGGTGGAGGTCAAAAACCTTTTTTTTAATACACCAGCCAGAAAAAAGTTTCTAAAATCGGATAATACGGAAGTCAGCCATATATCAGATACGGTGGCAGGCGTGGCCCTTGGAAATTCACATATCCGATTTCGTTTGATGACGAACAACCGGCTGCAAAAAAGCTTTTCAGCGTCAGATGATCTTTTCCAAAGGACGGTACGTGTACCGGGAAAAGATGTTTCTAAAAAACTGGTTCCGATCTCATTTACAGATGAGATAATTCAAATCAAAGGATATGCCGCACATCCTATGGTCAGCCGCAGCAGTTCTTCCAAGATCTTTTTTTTTGTGAACAATCGGCTTATCCATGACAGGGGGCTTATTTCTGCTGTTTTTCAAGGGTATAAAGGATGCATCATGAAGGGCAGGTTCCCTTTAACCGTTCTGTTCATACGGATCGGATTTGATCAGGTTGATGTGAATGTTCACCCTTCAAAGCGGGAAGTTAAATTTTTTAATCATCGAAAAGTGTATCAGGCCGTTTCCATGGCTGTGGGCCAAAGTTTTATGGATGCCCAAAAAGATATGGCATCATATTCGTCATCACAGCTTGCAAGCCCGCCAATATCGCAGTCTATATCTAAGGGTGATGATATTCCGCAACAGATGGCTGAATCTTCTTTTAAAGTTGAGCAGTCTGTGATCCAATGGCCCATAGAAAAAAAATGTGAGATACCAACTGTAGTGCAAAAAAAGAATCTGCCTCCGGATTCTGATCCAAAAATCAAAATTTCAAATGAGACTGAGGCACCTAAAATTATCGGTCAGATCATGGGAACCTATATCATTGCAGAATCGGATAATGGATTGATGCTCATTGATCAGCATGCCGCACATGAAAGAATAGTGTTTGAATCCTTAAAGAAAAGACATAAATCCGTAAGGGTTGTAAGTCAAACTCTTCTTGTACCCGAAACTATTGAACTCACACATAAAGAATCCGATGTCCTGACTAAAATGCTTGATGATCTGTTATTATTGGGAATTGAAATTGAGCCCTTTGGTGGAACCACTTTTATAATTAAAGCCATTCCGGATCTTATATCGGGAGTACAGATCCAATCATTGATCATCGATATTGTTGAAAAAACGCTTTTAGATAACAATGCCTTTTCAAAAGACAATTGGCTGGCGGATTGTCTTATAACGATGGCATGTCACAATGCGATCCGGGCCAACCAGGCTTTGCATGAAAAAGAGATGGAACAATTGCTCAAAGACCTTGAAAAATGTGAAAATTCAATGCATTGCCCCCATGGACGGCCTATTGTGGTTACCCTGACTAAAGCAGAATTGGAAAAGTTGTTTAAGAGGGTTGTGTAACCCCATTTTTTTCGTACTAACCCGGATATTTCACGAGTTGAGTTTGTCTCAGCTATTAGTTGGAGGGCCTGCAGCTGTAGTCGTCTACCGCAAATGGGCTTCACCGTGATAGATGAGATGAAATCAGCTCGCCTGAAAGGTGACATTTTGCATCCTGAAGAATGTCACAATTTTAAGTGTAACAAACCGTAAACATAGAAGATATTCAGGTTTTATTCAAAATGTCATGAAATATCCGGGCTAACGGCAATGCGCAGCTTTGCCCTCTGGATCAGGGACTGCTCAAGAAATCAAAGATTTCGACAAAGCATGGGTCGAAGACGCGAAACCAAGAAGCTGATAGATTTATACAGTTTTTTCATATAACTGCCATGAGGCAGATCTGAATAGGGTTCTGCCTCACAACAAACTTATGAAAGAGCCCCTGCCAGATGCAGGTTTACCTGCTCTTTCATATAAAGGACAAAAAGGGTGTCTGTTTTTGTGTCTTCGCGCCTTGGTGAGAGGTTAGAAAAGTAGTTTTTGAATTGATTATTGGTTTTATTAGTATTATATTAATGATGGCACTAAACGAACCCATGGAGGCAAAAAAAATGAGGCAAATAACACTAAGGCAAGTTCCGGAAAATATAGATTCCCTTATTAGATTGATTTCAAAGAAACAAAATAAAAGTATTAATAAAACAATTATCACCCTATTAGAGAAGGCTTTAGGGCTCAAGGACAATTCAAATAAAAAAAGAGATCTGTCCGAATTAGCAGGTACATGGGATCAATTTCAATCCGATGAGTTTAAAAAAAACACTAAATTGTTTGATAAAATCGATAGGGGAATTTGGGAATAATGAGGATTTGCATTGATACCAATATATATTCTGCACTTAAAAACGGTGATAGCGGTATTATTGACTTATTAGAAAATACCCATGAAATTTTAATACCTATTGTTGTTATAGGCGAACTATATGCAGGCTTTTATATTGGAAGCAGGCTAAAAGAGAATTTGAAAGAATTAGATCAGTTCCTGAATATGCCGGGGATTTATGCTGTTAAACCCGATAGGGAAATTGCAGAAAGATATGGGATGCTCATAAAGATATTAAAAGAACAGGGAACCCCTATTCCGACTAATGATGTTTGGATAGCAGCTACAACATTAGAAAAAGGGGCAAAATTAGCAAGTTATGATGCGCATTTCAATAATGTCCCTGGAATTGCCAAGGCAATTTTCTAATTTCAGGGTCCACTCAAAAATAAATTACCAATGTTGGGAGAACCCTTACAAGACCTGGTAAAGAAAATATCGACCCTGTTTGACACCAGGAGGCTCACTGATTTTTATCCAGCCAGGTACATGAACTTCGGAGTTGCTGATGACGATTGCTCCAGATAACATCATGGAGTTTAACAGGGAAGCGATCTCATTGGTCGTTTTTTTCAAATCGGTTGCATCGCTAGTGCCGAGATCAAAATGAATCAAGGCTACTTTTTTTCCAAACAATTTGGCAGCTTTGGGAAGATTGTGAATGATTTCACCAACAAACATATGGTCTTTAGCAGGTGTACAGGAAGGAAAGCAGGCTATTTTGCGGTCAAACACATAAATATCCCGATCCGGCATGATCTGGCGCAGATGGTCATAGGTCCGTCCGTTACCCAGCCCAAATTCAAAAATGATACCGGGAAGATTCTTGATTAGTTGTGCAGCATGGTTTAAACAGTCCCTCTGTGCTGTCATACGTCGGATGAAACTTTCTAGTTTGCTCATTATTTAAAAAATCCAATAATTGATTTTTGATCAGGCACTGATTTTTGTAAATTATATTTTAAAACATCAGGTGTCAATATGAAATTTATCAGCCTTTATCATTGTCGCCTATATTTTTTATTATAAAGGTCTATCTGCATGCCTAACCTTCCAGGAAAGGAATTACAAAACACCGTCAGAATTATCTAATCCATAAAAGAAACATTTTTTGTTGGAAAAGCTTTTTAAAAGGGTTGTTCGTGAATACGGGATAGTATATAAATAATGGCTGACCGAAAACATGGTATTGCATAATTTTATAATACTTAAATTTATGCATTATAATCTCGGTGCGATATGAAAAGAGATAAAGATAGATTTTATATGCAGAACAAATGAAAGGAGTTTGATTTTGGCAATACAAAATAAATTAAGAAAGGTGTTGTACAATACTATTATATTGATAATAGCAGGATTAACGGTAACCGGTTTTTGTTTTTCCAAAGAGATAAAAAAAGTGGCACTTCTTCCATTTGTGATGAATACACAACAGGATTTGACCTTTTTGCAGAAAGGAATTTTTGATATGTTTTCATCAAGAATCTCTTATGGGGACGAGGTTGAGGTTCTTACCCGTGAAATTCTTGAAAACAAACTTGCAGGGGCGGGACTGTCCATTGCTGTAGCCAGGAACATAAATGAATTAAAAGCCAGGGAGCTTGGGAAAGCATTAAATGTAGATTACGTGCTCTTTGGAAGCCTAACTCTTTTTGGCAATAGCATGAGCCTTGACGTGAAGGTTGTTGACGTAAAATATGAGAATCCGGCACTTACCTTTTTCAGACAGGGAAATGATTCAGGAGCGGTTATACCGGAGCTTGATAAGGTTGCGCAAGAGATCAATTTTAAAGTGTTTGGAAGAGAAAATCTTGAATTTCAATCGCGGCAGGCTTTACAGAAAACATATCCGGTTCAAGATCAAGCGACGGGCTTTGCAAGCCCGTTGAAAAATTTTCAAACCCTTTTATCTGTGAACGGAACCTTAAATGGTGTTGCCACAGGAGACCTGGACGGGGATAAGAAAAATGAAATAGTTGTGATTCATGGCAGAATCATCAAGATATTTAAATATGCCTTTAATGGAAAAATCAATCTTGTAAAAAAAATTGAAGCCAGTTCAGTTGCAATGAATCTTGTGAGTATCGATGTGGCCGATATCAATCGTAATGGATTTTCAGAAATTTTTGTTACCCGGATTAACAATCAAAATCAATCCGTAGCATCCCAGATGATTGAATATAATGGAAGTGAATATGTCGTAAGTAAAACAACCTATCCCTGGTATCTAAGGGTGATTCAAGATTATCAGGGCAATGCAGAACTTATTGGTCAGGTTCACAGTAAACAAGGCCCCTGGGCTTCAAAAAATGTATTCAAGGTTGACTGGCAAAATAATAAGTATATTCCGGGACAACGGTTAAGAGCTCCCAAAACCGGATTTTCTGTGCTCAGTATGGTTTCCGGTAATATGTCAGGTACAGAGCCTGGATCATATTTATACACAAACGAGAAAGGGCAGCTCATTGCTTTTAATGACTCAGGCAAAACTGAGTGGTCCAGTGATGAAGGATATGGCGGGAGTAGTTTCTTTTATGCTATTCCGCAGCATACTCAAAACGCATTATATACGACTGAATATAAATTTTTACAGCCCAAAAGTGCAGTCTATGATATGGATGGTGATGGCAACGCTGAATTGTTTGTCATAAAAAATTATGAAATATCAGAGAACTTTTTTAAAAATACAAGATTATATAAAAAAGGCAGCATTGAAATTTTTAATTTGAATGAACTTGGCCTGGCATTTGATAATGCACCGAAAAAATTTCCAGGACCAGTCACCAGTATCGACATAGGTGATTTTGACAATGACGGGAAGGCTGAATTGCTTGTAGTCATGCTAAAGAAGAAAAGCGGCTTGCTTTCAAATAATTCAACAAGTGTATTGATTGTCTATGACTTAAACTAAACTTTATCTTTATAACCATTTTTTATATTGATTTATGAAATAGGGGTTGCCTTGAAATGGCAACCCCCTTTTTTTTATGAATAATAACGTTATAGTTTGGGATATGATAAAAAATACAAACAAAAGCCATGTCGTTTCAGAGCGTTGAATTCACTTCCGAAAATGCGTAAAACGGCAGTAAACCTAAAGCATTATCTTGATAATTTGAAGTCAACCCCGGACAGCTTGAAAAACCCTGCCGCCCTGCTTGCCGCGTCTGCACTTGGTATAAGTGAATAACAGTAAAAGTGATCATGACAGCTTACAATAAAAAGGGAGAAGACGGGCCTGTGGTGGATCAAATCACTTACCAGCCTGAACTACAACCTATTGAAATATGTTGAGCAGTCGTTAAAAATTATGTTGTCCGGTACAATGACTGCTCTATGAAAAAAAATTAATTTTACTGGAAGTAGGCTTATTCTTTCCCAGGCCATTAACTTTGTAAACTCATCTATATAATATTGAGGGCCAATAAATTCAGCAAAAATGGGAATAAGAATGTCGAAAATTAGCCTTCTTTCTATCATTGCTTTAACAAAGGATTATAATTGTTTTTTTGATAATGACAGCGGGAAAGATGAAGTGGGGATTTGGAATATATCGGATTCATAAAAAAATGGGGTCAGCCACTTAAAGCCAACCCCATTTAAATTCAAACAAGATTATTTAAATACTTAAAATAATTCTGCTTAGAAACGAACACCTAACTGAAAAGTACCAACAACTTGTGGAGAATCGTTTGTAGCAGCATTTTCATAGTCAGGAGAGGCATATGCAACACCACCGGAAAATGTTACAGCAGGCATCCATGCGTAATCAAAGTTGGCCATAGCATAAAACATGCTGTCAAGAGTAGTTAGGCCATCGTCATTTGGTACGGCATAACCAAGTTTTGCATAAAGAGTCACAGCTTCGGTTGCAGCAAGTTTGGCATTTCCGACAATACCCTTAACACCAGCACCATTGCCGCTCACGTCAAATATATTAGTACCATACAAAGCACCGGCCTCGCCAGCGTTGTTATATCCTAAAGCACCAGCAAAATCCAAAACTGTAAAGTTAGCATCGTCTTGAACACTAGTGATCTGTGTTTCACTAGCAGCATTAACATCCTGAGACCAAAGCAGAGTCACGCCGGCTGATAAAGCTTCAGCAAGAGGCATGTTAAAAGATACATGCAATTGAGTTCCGGCATAATCGTTAGTAGCTGAAGCAGTACCGTCAAAAGTTACAAGTTCACCTTGCAATGTGCCGGGACCAACTGGTGCTACAAGATAAAATCCATAACCATTTTTATTTGTGCTATTCGCTTCATTTCGCAGGGTTGCAGCATGAATTCCAGCTGTAAATGCGTCAGCAGAATAAGTCATTTGTCCAGCAAAAAGGTTTGTGTCATCATTGGTGCCGGAATCAGTAAGCGTATTACCGGCAGCTCCACCTTCTGACTCTTTACCATAGATAAAGGTCAAGGTTACAGGATTCATGCCGAAATCAGCTTTAATACCCTGCATCTGCCAACTCCAGTTAGTTCCAAGTCCTAAATTAGGCTCAATGAGACCAACTAGCAAATTCATAGGACCCTGTTTAAGATTAATTGTTGCACGATCAATCATGATAGTGTCAGAAGAATTAGCGCCTCTCTCTGGTCTGTAAGCATCTCCCCATCTCATTTCAGCGAAATCACCACGAAGTTCAGTGCTTACATTGTCATTTACCTGCCATTTAAAAGATACTCTCATTCTTTGATCAAAGTATTGTTTCTTTTCTGTTGCTCCGCCGGCATCAGCATAAACACCTTCAAAACGATAAGCTCCGCCCGCAGAGAAATCTGATGCAAATGCAGGTGCACTAAATGCTGCGATTAGAGTAATCGCAAGTACTAATACTAATTTTTTCATCTTTTTTTCCTTTTAAAAAAAGTTTAATTAAGTCTTTTTATTGTACTCCTTTTAAATACAATAAAAAAACGCCAGTAAAATAATCTTAAATATCTGCTAAAAGCTTTAAATTCAGGACTTTTTGCCTATTTTTAAAGATTATTGCTACAATGATAAACCACACCTTGTATCCTGTGTCAATGGAAAAGTGCAGTTTTAAGCGGTTTCAGGTTGAAAAATAAGTGTAAGAAGATAACTTTTTTACCATATTTTCCACCATGGTTTTTCGTCTTCATCTATGGGACGTTGCACGGGCATCATCCGTTCCGGGTTCATTCGCCTGAGCTCTTCTTCGGTAATTATCTTATCGTTTTTGAAATTTTCATAGGAAATCGTGGTTCTTGCGAAGACCTTTTTATTGATTTTTGCAGCTACAATATCTGTTCTTGAAATAATTTTTTCTATTGATTTGGACTGGCCGGAAAAAGTGAAAAAAGCGCCCTGCTTTAAATCGTATACCTTGGTGTCGATGCTGAAGGCACCGGAAAATTCGGTTACAATGCCCGATATGACATAGTCGGCATGGGTAAGCTTGCCTATCTGCAGAATGGTTTGATATTCGGATGATGTTTTTGCATTTGCAAGTGCGTTTGTTGTTAAATCTTTGCGAATAACATGGATCTTGTTTTTCCAGAATATTCTTGAATGGAGCATGCTTAAAATTCCATCGGTAATGTACGAAATGTCCTTTTGAGCATTCGTTCCAAAAGCAAGGATAGCTACTGTTTTTATAGATTGGCTTTCTGTAGTGTTTCCTGTGACCGGCATGGCAATACTTAAAACCACAAATATAAGGAAAGAGATGGTGCTAAAGGCCGTTCTTTTCACAATACGCTCCATATGTTTTACAGGTTTATTTTTAAAATTTTTGTAACAATTTTAGGATCAGCCTTTCCCCGGGTTTTTTTCATGATCTGCCCCATGAAAAAACTGAATAATTTGGTTTTTCCACCTTGGTATGCATTAACTTCGCTTGGGTTTTCTTTTAGGGTTTGCAATACCATGGATTCAAGCTCGGACTGGTCAGATACCTGTTCCAGGCCTTTTTCTTTTACAATTGTTTTTGGATCTTTTTTGGTTTCAGCCATTTGTTCAAATACTGTTTTGGCAGCATTGGCATTTATACTTCCGTCTTCAATAAGCAAAAGTAATTTTGAGAAGGCCCCGGCTGATACCGGGCTTTGCCCGATAGAAAGCTTTTTGGTTTTGAGCATTCCCAAAAGAGATGTCATCACCCAGTTGGCTGCCTGTTTTTTGTCTTTTAAGGGGAAGGCGGTTTCTTCAAAATAATCAGCTAACTCAATGGATGATGTCAAAATTTCAGCATCATAGCCTGTCAGGTCGTATTGGGATATGAATCTTGATCGTTTTTTTCCGGGCAGTTCGGGCATTTGTTTTTCAACGGTAGCAATCCATTCGTTGTCCACAATCAAGGGGACCAGGTCCGGATCAGGAAAGTACCTGTAGTCATGTGCATCTTCTTTTCCCCGCATGGAAAAGGATTTGTTCTCGGCAGGATCCCACAGGCGGGTTTCCTGGACAACTTCTCGTCCCTCTTCAAGAATATAGGTTTGTCTCTTAATTTCATACAAAATTGCTTTTTCAACATGCTTAAAGGAGTTTAAGTTTTTCAGTTCAGCCCGGGTCCCAAATTCCTTCTGACCCACGGGCCGTATTGAAATATTGGCATCACACCTGAAGCTGCCCTGTTCCATATTACCGTCACACACATCAATGTATTTTAAGATGGCGTGCAGCTTTCGTAAATAGGCACCCGCCTCCTGGGCAGAGCGAATATCCGGTTCGCTGACAATTTCAA
The DNA here is from genome assembly GCA_021647625.1 of Desulfobacula sp. GTDB lineage: Bacteria > Desulfobacterota > Desulfobacteria > Desulfobacterales > Desulfobacteraceae > Desulfobacula. The sequence goes on along the minus strand of JAKIUJ010000041.1, from coordinate 15,686 downwards.
TGAGGGGAACGCCGGTTCTGTTCAGGTCCACAAGGCTCCTGGCCCGGGCAGAATCATGAATCAGTTTGCCGGCATCTTCTTCCATATGAATCCGTGTGATTCCGATTGATTTTGTTCCACCCAAAGCCATGCTGTCAACATCAAGGTGACCATGTTCGGCAATGGGCATAGCATATTGAGAAATCTGATACCCTTTGGGAAGATCCGGGTAAAAATAGTTTTTTCTGTCAAACCGGCTTTCTTCATTGATGGTGCAGTGGGTCGCAAGGGCGGCTTTAATGGCAAAGCTGACCACCTGTTTGTTTAAAACCGGCAGCACCCCCGGCATACCTGTGCAGACAGGACAGGTGTTCGCATTGGGGGATTTCCCAAACTCGGTTGAGCAGCTGCAAAATATTTTTGTTTTTGTTTTCAGCTGTGCGTGAATTTCTAAGCCGATCACAGGTTCAAACTGCATAATGGATTGTTTCCCTTTCTAATTCCTTTAACATAAACCCTTCTTATAACCCTGATATTTTCAATAAGCAATATAATTTTTTATTGCTTATTACGGGTTAAAATTATAAAAGTATGGGCTGGTGTACAGTCGAGCTTATTGTATAAAATTAAGGATAGGTTGCATGAAGTTTTTTATTTGTGTTATCGACATGGTGATGATCGTTGAAGGCCTGCCGTATTTTGCGTTTCCAGGGAAAATGAAGGAGATGGTCCAGGTGCTTATCGGTCTTGATGATGCAAATCTAAGACGATTTGGCTTTGTTTTAATGGCTGCAGGGCTTTTTATTGTTTATTTTGGCATGAAGGCAAGCTGATGTTTAAATTATCCGACTATGGTTATGATCTGCCAAAAGCCAGGATTGCCCAGACTCCCTGCAAAAATAGAAGTGATGCCCGCCTCTTGCATATCAACCGGGCAAAAACATCTCTGACCCACCACCGATTTGATCAGTTAACAAAGTTGCTGAGAAAGGATGACCTGCTTGTAATTAATAATACCAGAGTTGTTCCGGCAAGACTATTGGGTAAAAAAAAGACCGGCGGCAGGGTGGAAGTTTTAATTATCGATTATGCTTCAGGGATTCAATGTCTTGAAGAAAACGGGTATTTCCAATGCGATTGTCTGGTGAAAGCATCCAAAAGCCCTGGAGCAGGTGAACGTGTTTTTTTTGAGAACGATGTCCAGGCAAGGATTATCCAGCGGAAAGGGTATATATCCGAAGTCCGGTTTTTAAATGGCCCGGGTTTTGTTGAGTTTTTAAAAAATACAGGAAAAATACCCTTGCCGCCCTATATCCACAGAGATACGGGAGTTCAACACCAGGCAGACAATGAGGATTACCAGACCGTATATGCCCAGAAAGAAGGCGCTGTTGCCGCTCCCACAGCAGGTCTTCATTTTACACAATCTTTAATGAAAGCCTTAAGCAAAAAAGGAATTGAATTTGCGCCTATCACCCTTCATGTGGGATACGGTACCTTTGTTCCGGTGCGGGTGGATGATATAAGAGATCATGAAATCCATTCTGAATTTTTTTCATTATCCAATGAGAGTGCAAAAAAAATAAACACGGCTAAAAAGACAGGACGCCGTGTGGTGGCTGTGGGAACAACCAGTGTGAGAACCCTGGAGTATCTGTCCTGTGATACGGGAATTGTAACTGCAAAGAGCGGAATGTGTGATTTGTTTATTTATCCGGGATATACATTTAGATGTGTGGATGCCGTCATCACCAATTTTCATCTGCCTGAATCAACATTATTAATGCTGGTGTCGGCATTCCATACCCGCAAAAAAATGTTAGAAGCTTATAAAACAGCAGTAGATAAGGAGTATCGATTTTTCAGCTATGGCGATGCCATGCTGATTGATTAAAATCATGTTGAAATTTGAAGTATTAAAACAATCAAAAGAAAAAAGTCCGTCGGGCAGTGTCCGGGCCAGGCTTGGTAAGCTGACCACGGATCATGGACAGATCCAAACCCCTATTTTTATGCCCGTGGGAACCTTGGGTTCCGTAAAAACCTTGAGTGTTGAGGAACTTGAACATTGCGGAGCGCAGATTATTCTGGGTAACACCTACCATTTATATCTGCGGCCTGGATGTGATGTGATTGAGCACATGGAGGGGTTACATGAATTTATCCGGTGGAATAAACCCATGCTCACCGATTCCGGTGGATTTCAATTTTTTTCCCTTGCAAAGCTGGCCAGATTTTCAGATGAAGGCGTTGCATTCCAATCTCATATAGATGGGTCACGGCACGTTTTTTCTCCTGAAAAAGCAGTTGAGATCCAGATGATACTGGGTTCGGATATCATGATGTCCCTTGACTTTTGCATGGGGTATCCGGCCACGGAAAAACAGGCCATGGATGCCTTAAACAAAACAACGATGTGGGCACAAAGAGGGTTTGATTTCTGGAAAGAAAAAGGGTCAATCAACAATTTGTTCGGCATTGTTCAAGGGGGTATGTTTTCCAAGCTTCGAACCCTTTCTGCCGGGCAGTTAACAAAAATCGATTTCCCCGGATTCGCCATTGGGGGATTGAGTGTGGGTGAACCCAAAAATTTGATGTATGCAATGGCAGATCATACCCTGCCTTTACTGCCGGATGAAAAGCCCAAATATATCATGGGCGTGGGAACACCGGAAGACCTTGTTGAACTGGTGGGCATGGGATGTGATATGTTTGACTGCGTGATGCCTTCCAGAAATGCCAGAAACGGCCAGTTGTTTACATCCTTCGGGACTATTAATATTCCCAATGCCCGGTTCAGATTTGACAAAGACCCCATTGATACAGATTGTAATTGCTATACCTGTCAAAATTATTCAAGGGCTTATCTGCGGCATCTTTATAAGTCGCGGGAACTTTTGGCATACCGGTTGAATACGATCCACAATATATACTATTATATGGGTTTGATGGAACAGATGCGCTGTGCAATTGAAAATGATAGTTTTGTGGAATTTAAAAAAGAATTTTATGTTAAACGGGGCAAATGATTATGCATGAAATGGGTATTGCCCAGCAATTGGTAAATATTGCAATTGATTCTATTCCGGATGATATTGAGAATCCGAAAGTGGATAAGGTGAGTCTTAAAATCGGACGTCTGGCATCTGTGGTGGAACACAGCCTGACATTCTGTTTTGAAATCATTACAAAAGACACTCCCTTGGAAAATGCCCGGCTTGTTATAGAATCTATTTGCGTTACAGTGCGCTGCATAGACTGTAAAAATGAATGGGAAGTCGAGGGTCCGGTGTTCAAGTGTCCTTTTTGCGAGGATGGTCATGTGGAGATGCTCACCGGCAGGGAAATCGAAATCACTTCCCTGGAACTTGCAGAATAGCGGGTGTTAGCTTAAAAATAATTGAGGAATAAGGTCAGCTAATGGAAATTAATATTCAAAAAAGAGTCCTTGAGGCCAATGAAACAGAAGCGGATAAAAATCGAAACTTTTTTAAGGACCAAAATGTTTTTGTACTTAATATGATGTCATCACCGGGATCCGGAAAAACAGAGACATTGTGCAAAACCCTGGCTAAATTAATGCCCCGGATTCGTGTGGGCGTTATTGTGGGGGATATCTGTACCACCAATGATGCAGACAGGCTCGAAGTCACAGGTGCCAAAGTGACACAGATAAATACCGATCAGTTCGGGGGGGACTGCCATTTATCGGCCAATTTAATTTTGTCCTCTGCCATCGCACTGGGGTGTGAAGATCTGGATCTGCTTATTGTGGAGAATATTGGAAATCTTGTTTGTCCAGCCGAGTTCGATATTGGAGAAGATGCCCGGGCAGTGGTCTTAAGTGTTACTGAAGGTGAAGATAAGCCATTGAAATACCCCTTGATGTTTCGGGTGGCGGATGTGGCCATACTCAATAAAATAGATTTGCTGCCGTATCTTGATTTTGATGTCAAGCTTGCCGTGGACAATATGAAACAGGTTCATCCGCATTTGCCTGTGTTTGAAATCTCTGCCAAAACTGAAGAGGGTTTTGATCCCTGGCTTGAATGGCTAAGCGTAAGTGTATTTGAAAAAACAGGCAACGGTCTATAATCCCTTGAACCGCTTTCACCTCATCGGCGGCGCTGTCAGGATATTCGCGGTAGTGTTACTACAGCTTCGTATTCTGAAAGCTTGCAGCTAAGGAACGTACATTAAATAACTTACCCATAATTATTGCTTTTTTCGCCGTCTTCTGCGTTTCTCGTCGGGCACATAGCTAGTTTAGCTTCCTCCTCGTGCCTTGAAGACGACAAAAATATTTGCTAATTATGGGGGGAACTAATTTAATTCCCGTTCCTAATGCAAAATCGATTAAAGGTATACCTGGTTTGAGTAAGTATAATTATTAAGATCGGTCTCAAAGAGAGGTAAGTTATGGATAAGAAAAGAATGGCATTTGCAGGTTCCTGGTATCCGGCAACCGGTAAAGAGTGTGAATTATCCATTAAACAGTTTTTAACTGAAAGCCAAGGGCTGCTTGCCGGTGATTTTGTCGGCGGCATTGTTCCCCATGCGGGCTGGTATTATTCCGGATCAATTGCCTGTCGGGTTATTGCCTCACTTGCGGCATCCAATCAGGATGTCGACACAATTGTTTTGTTCGGAGGTCATATGCATCAGCAATCAGGCCCTTTTATTCTGGCATCCGGTGCACTTGAAACACCCTTTGGCGATATTGAAGTAGACCGGGAGCTGGTGAAAAACATTGCATCTGGGCTTGATGTTCGGATGTGGCCCCCCAAAAGATTTCCCGACGAGAATACATTTGAGCTGCAACTCCCCTTTATTAAATATTTTTTTCCAAATGCAAAGATTGCAGTCTGCGGTGTCGCACCGTCGTTTTACACTTCAATTGTCAGTAAGATGGCGGTTAGGGAGGCCCGTGCATTGTCAAGGACGATCCTTGTTGTCGGCTCAACAGACATGACCCATTATGGGCCCGACTTTGGATTTTTAAAAGCAGGAGACGGTAAGGATGCTGTGGATTGGGTAAAAAATGAAAATGACCGCCGGGCAATTGACGTCATGATGGAAATGGATGAATCAAAAATTATTGCCCGGGGGCTTGAGAATAAAAATATGTGCTGCCCGGGTGCAGCAGCTGCCACAGCAGCTGCCTGTAAAAAAATGGGCGCAGTCAAGGCGATTGAACTTGACTACGCCACAAGTTTTGAAAAGTCAGCATCCGACAGTTTTGTCGGATATTCCGGAGTGCTTTATTCTTTATCCTGAATAACGGCAATACGCAGCTTTGCCTGGAAGCAATTGCGCAAAAAACCAGAAATATTAGACTGATTTTAAATACTATTTCATATAAAAGTTGACAGCAGCCTCAAGTCGCTGGATTGTTTTTCCTTTTCCAAGAGCCAACAGCATTTCAAAAATGCCGGGGCTCACTGTGGTTCCGGTAACTGCCACACGCAAGGGCTGTGCAATTTTTCCAAATTTTAATCCGGTATTTTTCATGATCTGTTTGAAAAGAGTCTCAAGATTTTCCTGGGTATACGCTTCAATGGTGTTGATGCCTGAAGCCGATTGTTTCAGAACTTCAATACTGTCCGCTGTGAAAAATTTATTGGCCGCTTTTTCGTCGTACTCGATTGTCTCTTTGTAATAAAAGGCAGCCGCCTCTGCCATTTCAACAAGGGTTTTTGCGCGGGGCTGGAGTGTCTCGATGATCCCGCAGGTAAAGGCATCGTTTTGAGCCTCAATTCCAAGCTCTTTTAAATGATAAAGTAAATGGTCAGCCAATTCCGAAGGCGATTTTTTTTGAATATGCTTTGAATTTAAAGCCAAAAGTTTGTCAGTGTCAAACATTGAGGCAGATCGGCCAAGATGTTCAAGGTCGAATTTTTTAATTAGGTCATCTCTTTGAAAAAATTCCTGATCACCGTGGGACCAGCCAAGTCTTACAAGGTAATTAATCATGGCATCGGGTAAAAAACCCATTTTCCGGTATTCGCCCACAGACATGGCACCGTGTCTCTTGCTCAGTCGTGATTTATCAGACCCAAGAACCATGGGAACATGACCAAAGATGGGCATGTCAGCGCCCAGGGCTTGATAAATCATCATCTGTTTGGGGGTGTTGATCAAGTGGTCGTCACCGCGAATAATGGTGTTGATGCCCATGGTCAGGTCATCTATCACAACCGCCAGGTTATACATGGCCGATCCATTGCTTCGCTGGATAATAAAATCATCCATCTGAGCGTTTTGAAACGCAGTATTCCCTTTAACGACATCTTCAACAACAGTGACGCCTGTATCCGGTGTTTTTAAACGGACAACAGTATGGTCTGCTTTTTTTAGCCCCAAATTCCTGCATTTGCCGTTATACATGGGTTTTTGTCCATTGGCTTTTGCCTTTTTCCTCATGGCATCAACCTCTTGTTGTGTGCAGGAGCAATAATAAGCATGTCCGCAATCAACTAATTTTTCGATATATTCGTTATGTATGCCGGAACGTTCGGATTGAAAATAAGGACCTTCATCCCAATCCATGCCCAGCCATTTAAGGGATTCTAAAATAGCATCGACAGACTCTTTGGTGGAGCGGGCCGCATCCGTGTCTTCTATTCTTAAAACAAACTTCCCCTTTGTTTTTTTTGCATAAAGCCAGTTGAAAAGAGCGGTGCGGGCGCCGCCGATATGAAGGTATCCGGACGGGGAGGGGGGGAATCGTGTGATAATTTTTTTCATTTGGTCTCCATGTAATAAAATAGCGTCAAATCGCACTTGTAAGTATCACAGAAAATCGAAATATTCAAGTATCTTAAGCTTTATTCACGCAAATACGGGTTCTTAGTGTCGATAACATCGTTTTTAGATTAAAACGTTTGACAAATAAAAAACCAAATATAAATATTATTAACATAAGACTCATAAAGTGAGCCTTATTTTTCAGAGGAGATCGTATTCAAAAAATGAACCTACAGCAATGGGTGAATATTGTTTTTTGAGGGCAAGAACCATTGCCAAATTGAAAACATTTAGAGAAGGGGTTATCTTTTCACAGATGTCGGATTGGATGCAAAAGATTTTGATTTGACATCAAAGATGAGTCCTGCACTGGATGCTCACTCCTTTTTGAGCGGGATCGGCTATGATTTTAATGACGATTTTACCGTTGAATTAGGGCTTATGTGGAACTATTATGAGGCAGATAAAAACATTACGGCAAATGTAGAATATGAAAAATCGAATGCAGCTGCCGCATTGGGATTAGTGTATAAATTTTAATTCAATAATTTGAGTTGGGACCGATGTCGAGCTAAAACCATCCAAAATTTGAACTGAGCTAAATATCCGCTCAGTCACCGGACACTTATTTATGTGAATCCTAAAGAAAAAAGTGTTCCACATTAACTTGTGGAACACTTTTTTAGGTTCCGGCGGATAATCGTGTTTGCACCAATGCAGCGTTGGGGGTTTAACGTGTATTAGAATTTTTTCAACCTGGCTTGTTGTTCCCCTAAAAAAAATCGAGCATGTTGGCAATGGATATCATTTTATCAAATGGCAAGAGAAATTGCGAGTTTAATTTCTTGACAGTATATTGAATTTAGGGTAAATATGTGTGTTTTATTATATAGGGATATAATAATAGAATATTAAATAATATAATATAGTTAGGAGAGATCCATGGCAGTACCAAAGCAGAAGAGTTCAAAAGCACGGGGAAGAAAAAGAAGGACACACTATAAAACCAGCGCACCCACAGTGAGTGTCTGCCCTGAATGCCAGGAGCCCAAATTGCCCCATACCGCATGTCCTGAATGTGGCGCATACAAAGACAGAAATATCACTGATCCTGAAGAAGACGAAGAATAGATACGGAGACGGCTTTAAGCATGACTATTGAAACCAAGGTAAAAAAGGTGATTGCTGAAAAAATTCCTGAGATCGATATTGAAGATGTTGTCCCCCAGGCCTTACTAATTGAGGATTTAGGGGCGGATTCTTTGACCATTGTTGAATTGGTGATGTCCATGGAAGAAATTTTTGAAATTGAAATTGATGACGATGATGCCGAAAAATTGCTAACGGTTCAAGATGCCATTGATTTTATTAAAACAAAGTCTTAAGCAGGGACATATTTGTATATAATGGATAAAGACAAGACCATAATTATTGGAAGCGATCATGCTGCATTTGAGCTGAAAGAAAAGATTAAGACTTATCTTTTTCAAAAAGGGTATCAAATTGAGGATGCGGGTACAGACAGCGACGTCTCAGTCAATTATGTTGACTATGGCAAAAAGGTGGCCGGCTCTGTTTCTTCTGGTGAGTATACTAAAGGTATCCTGCTTTGCGGCAGTGGTCTTGGCATGTCCATGGTGGCCAATCGGTTTGCCAATGTCAGGGCTGCCCTTTGTTCGGATATGTTTTCAGCAAAAATGAGCCGGTTGCACAATGATTCAAATATTTTAGTGCTGGGCGGCCGGTTAATTGGTGAGGCCCTGGCATTCGCGTTGGTTCAGATCTGGCTGGATACAGCGTTCGAAGGCGGGCGGCACCTTGATCGAATCAAAAGCATAGATCAATAATCCTTGTGCTTTAAGGGGGCTTATAAAAAAAAATGGAATATGTTGATAAGACAGATCTGGAAATTGCAAAGATAATTGAGAGTGAATCGGATCGGCAGGAGAATGAACTGAATCTGATTGCATCTGAAAACACAGTCAGCCCGGCTGTGATGGAGGTCCAGGGCTCCATTCTCACCAATAAATATGCAGAAGGGTATCCGGAAAAGCGATATTATGGCGGATGCGAGTTTGTAGATCAGGCCGAGGATCTGGCCATCGAACGGGTGAAGAAACTGTTCAATGTGGAATATGCCAATGTTCAGCCTCATTCCGGATCCGGGGCCAATATGGCGGTCTATTTTGCGCTGCTTAATCCAGGAGACCGTATTCTTGCAATGGACCTGTCCCATGGCGGTCATTTAACCCATGGTGCACCTGTAAGTTTTTCAGGAAAGCTATATGATTTTATGCATTACGGACTATCTCCGGAAACCGAGCGTATTGATCTCAATCAGGTTGAGGATTTGGCAAAGAAACATCAGCCAAAGCTGATTGTCGCCGGTGCCAGTGCGTATCCAAGAATTATTGATTTTAAGGGGTTCGCTGAGATTGCAAAATCCGTTGGTGCGCTTTTTATGGTGGATATGGCCCATATAGCAGGTCTTGTGGCCGCTGGCGTTCATCCAAGTCCCGTAGGGTTTGCCGATGTCGTGACCTCAACAACTCATAAGACTTTGCGAGGGCCTCGTGGCGGTTTGATCCTGTCATCTGATGAATTTGCAAAAGCAATTGGCAGCCAGATTTTCCCAGGTATTCAGGGGGGACCTTTAATGCATGTTATTGCAGCAAAGGCAGTCGCTTTTAAAGAGGCGTTAAGTACATCCTTTTCCACCTATCAAAAACAGGTGGTGAAAAATGCTGCTGTCCTTGCAGATGTTATGATGAAAAGGGGCTATAAGCTGGTTTCGGATGGTACGGACAATCATATGGTCCTTGTTGATTTTTCTAAAAAAGATATTTCAGGTAAAGATGCTGAAGAACGGCTTGGTCAATCCGGTATTACGGTTAATAAAAATACCGTGCCCAATGAGAAAAGAGGGCCTTTTGTCACCAGTGGTATTCGTATCGGCCTTCCTCTTGTAACGTCAAGGGGAATGAAAGAAGATGCCAGTACAAAAATTGCTGAATATATCTGTGATGTCCTGGATTCACCATCCAACGTGAAAGACGTATCAAAAAAAGTAACCGCACTTTGCACTGACTATCCTTTATATAGAGGGCAATAGTCATGGCGGAACCGTCCGGTGGTAGCCGACCGCCCAATAATCGAGCACACAATAGCAGGCCTTGTTGGGATGAATACTTTATGGGGATATGTGATCTTGTTGCCGGTCGGTCGACATGTACACGCAGAAAGGTCGGGGCAGTGCTGGTTAAAGAAAAAAGAATTTTATGCTCGGGATATAATGGTGCACCTGCCAATGTTCCCCATTGTATTGAGACAGGTTGCCTGCGCGAGAAGTTAAATGTTCCATCCGGGGAAAAGCATGAATTATGCCGAGGGGTCCATGCAGAACAAAATGCTATTATCCAGGCAGCATTCCATGGTATTCAGGTTAATAATTCTATTTTGTATTGCACCAACCAACCGTGTTCCATCTGTGCGAAAATGATTATTAATGCCGGTATAAAGACTGTATATTACAGAGACGGCTATGATGACTTATTGGCATTAGAGATGTTTAACGATGCCAATCTTGAACTCATACAACTTAAGGCTTGAACAAAGAGGCTCCCATGAAATGCCCATTTTGCGGAAAACTGAATACAAGGGTGGTTGATTCGCGTCCGGGCAAGATCGAATTCGAAGTCCGCCGGCGCAGGGAATGTCAAGAATGCACCGAGCGGTTTACAACCTACGAACGGGTAGAGCAGATCCCGATCATGATTGTGAAAAAAGATAATCGCAGAGAAGAGTTTAACCGGGATAAAGTGTTAACCGGGATCAAAAAAGCATGCGAAAAAAGAGCCATCAGTATTGATCAGATTGAAGAGACCGTTGACATGATTGAGCGGGAGTTACGCGACACAAGTGAATGCGAGATCCCATCTAAAATTGTCGGTGAAAAAATCATTAAGGCACTAAAGAAAATCGATGATGTTGCCTATGTTCGGTTTGCTTCGGTTTATAGGGAATTCAAAGATGTCGCAGATTTTATCCAGGAGCTCAAAGGCCTGATTCCCGAGGATTGTCAGCCCATCGAGTTCGGATCCATTATAAAAAAAAAGAATGACTGATTCTGAATATATGCAAATGGCAGTATCTCTTGCCGGGCAGGCAAAGGGATTTACTTCTCCCAATCCCTGTGTCGGCGCGGTTGTAGTAAGTAAAGGAGAAATCGTCGGAAGAGGATTTCACAGGGCTGCGGGTCTGCCCCATGCTGAGGTTGAAGCCATTGATGATGCAGGCGATAAGGCCCGTGGTGCGACCATTTATGTCACCCTTGAACCCTGTAACCATTTTGGAAAAACCCCACCCTGCACCCACAAAATACTAAAGGCGAAAATTAAGAAGGTTGTCATTGGCTGTGCAGACCCAAATCCTTTTGTTGAAGGCCGGGGAATTGGATTTTTAAAAGACAATGGTATAAAGGTTGTTTCCGGTATTCTTGAAAAAGAAACAACAAGGTTGATCGAAGATTTTATCTGGTATATTCAAAATGATAAAAAACCATTTGTGATTTTAAAAAGTGCATCCACTTTGGATGGACGGATCGCCACATCCACTGGTGATTCTAAATGGATCACCAATGAAAAATCCCGCGCCCATGTCCACATGATACGAAATGAAGTGGATGCAATCCTTTTAGGTTCGGGCACTCTTCATGCCGATGATCCTTCCCTTACAGCAAGAATTCACGGAAGACAGACCAAGGATCCGATAAGGGTGGTTTTAGACACCGGGCTATCAATTAAAGAAGATGCAAAAGTATTGAACCAAAAATCAACAGCCATGACCATCATCGTGACAGGGCCGGATGTGTCTTTTCAAAAAAAGACTGCGATTGAAAAAAAAGGGGCCAGGGTCATTGAGGTCTCACTTAAAAATCTCAGACTTGATTTAAATGAACTGATGATTAAGTTAGGTCAGATGTCTGTCTTAAGCCTTTTGATTGAAGGCGGAGGAACCGTGGCAGGATCAGCGCTTCGGGCCGGTATTGTAAATAAAGTGCTTTTTTTTATGGCACCAAAGTTTTTAGGCAGCAGTGACGGTATCCCGGTATTTTCCGGCAAAGGACCGGAATTGATAAAAGATGCATTTGAGTTGAATCGAATGAACATTACCCGTTTTGACAATGATTTTCTTGTCGAAGGGTATTTAAAATAGATGGATAATTATTAGGTCGGGCAAAGACGTGTTTACAGGTATTATAGAAAGTTTCGGGACTATTAAGCAGATCCGGTCCAGCGGAGAAGGTCGTGTGCTCCACATTGGCTGCGATTTGGATTTGACAGAGACGCGAGTAGGTGATTCCATTGCCGTGAACGGTGCGTGCTTGACAGCAGTCAGTCTTGGGAAAAATGGATTTTCCGTGGATATGGCACCCGAAACGGTTGACCGAACTACTTTTAAAAATCTAAAACCTGGTGCCAGGGTAAATATTGAACGGGCATTGCAATTATCCGGACGGATTGATGGTCATCTTGTTTCAGGCCACATAGATGGTACAGGCATTATTTCATCTATCATTCGGAAAAGTAATGCTGTTATTATTGTGGTTGAAATCGGACAATCCTTGGCTTTAGATATGATCGAAAAAGGATCAATTGCTATCGATGGCATCAGTCTTACCATTAATCGATGCTCGGATAAAGATTTTGAAGTCAGCATTATCCCCCACACAGCAGATATTACGACCATTGGGTTAAAAAAAGCAGGTGATCAAGTTAATATTGAAACCGATATGATTGGCAAATATGTAAAAAAATTATTAATGGGAAATGTTTCAAAAAATGATGCTTTGCCAGGCGGGATATCCGGTGGAAAAAAAGGTGTCAGTTTGGAGCTTCTCGCAAAAAACGGATTTTTATAACCCGATGTAACCATCAGGTTTTATAATAACGGCCATGCGAAGCTTGGCCTGCAACCAAATGCGCAAAACAAAACATGAAATATTAAACTGATTTTCAATACTATTTTATATAAAGGGTTTAATATAAAAGGGAATTAAAGTATGCCGCACTTAACGATTGAACAGGCAATTGAAGATATAAAAAATGGAAAAATGGTCATTCTTGTTGATGATGAAGATCGGGAAAATGAAGGTGACCTGACCATGGCAGCACAAGCTGCTACACCGGAAGCGATAAATTTTATGGCCACATATGGCAGGGGATTGATTTGTCTTTCTCTGGATAACGCCATTGCAGATAAATTGGATCTGCCCATGATGGTAGAGGATAATACCTCCCAGTACGGCACGGGCTTTACCGTCTCTATTGAAGCTAGAGAAGGTGTTACGACAGGAATTTCAGCTGCAGACAGAGCAACGACCATTCAAACCGCAGTTGCCGATGAAACAACACCTGCCGATATTGCCAAACCCGGTCATATTTTTCCTTTAAGGGCCAGGGATGGTGGCGTCATGGTTCGAATCGGTCAGACAGAAGGGTCGGTTGACCTGGCGCGATTGGCCGGGCTGAAACCCGCCGGCGTGATCTGCGAGATCATGGATGATGACGGGACCATGGCACGGATGCCCTCTCTTGAGATATTTGCTAAAAAACACAAGATTGGTATCTGTACCGTAGCCGACCTTGTAAAGTATCGCCTGAAAACCGAAAGCTTTGTTAAAAGGGCAGCTCAGACGGTTATACCCACAAAAATGGGGGGTGAATTTACTATTATTGCATATGAAAATGATCTGGACAGCCTGACGCATATTGCCCTGGTAAAAGGGGAAATCAATCCTGAAAAAGATATTCTTGTCCGGGTCCATTCCGAGTGTATGACCGGGGACATCTTTTCTTCAATGCGTTGTGATTGCCAGGATCAGCTTCACCGGGCCATGGCCATGATGGATGAAGAAGGCAATGGGGTTATTTTATATCTGCGGCAGGAAGGCCGGGGGATTGGCCTTGTTAATAAATTGAAAGCATACGAGTATCAACGCCAGGGGCTGGACACGGTTGAAGCAAATGAAAAACTGGGTTTTGACGCCGATATGAGAGATTATGGCGTGGGTGCCCAGATGCTGGTGGATCTGGGTGTTAAAAAGATGCGGCTGCTGACAAATAATCCCAAAAAGATGATCGGTCTTGAAGGGTATGGCTTAAGTGTGGTTGAGCAGGTTCCCATTGAGGTCGATCCCAATTGTCACAACAAGGGGTACCTGGAATGCAAACAGGCCAAGATGGGCCATATGCTGCACATGTAAATGAATAACACTTAATACTTATGAAGGAAAAAAATATGCCGAGAATAATTGAAGCAGGCTTACAGGCACAAGGGAAGAAATTTGGAATTATTGTTTCCCGATTTAATGATTTTATCACTGGCAGGCTGATGGATGGAGCTGTGGATGCACTGATTCGAAGTGGTGCCGATGATAAGGATATTACGCTGGTAAAAGTACCGGGGGCGTTTGAAATTCCGCTGGCTGCTAAACAAATGGTAAAGCATGATTATGATGCCATTATCTGCCTTGGGGCTGTCATCCGTGGTGCCACCACTCATTATGATTATGTTTGTGCGGAGGTTTCAAAAGGTATTGCATCTGTGAGCCTTGAGGCAGCAATTCCTGTTATGTTCGGTATTCTCACCACCGAAACCATAGAACAGGCCATTGAGAGAGCAGGTACCAAGGCTGGAAATAAAGGATTCGAAGTTGCCATGGGTGCCATTGAAATGGCCAATCTTTCTGATCGTTTAAAAGAGGCAAAATAAAACAATGGGTGAACGCAGACTGGCAAGAGAGCTTGCTCTACAGGCCCTTTTCTTTTTTGATATGGATAAATCGGACCCGGGCCAGGCCCTTGCGGAGTTTTGTGATACAAATCAAGAAAAGCTCACACCCACGGTTAAACCCTTTTTTCTGGATCTCGTAAATGGCGTTATAGAAAATAAGATCCAAATTGATGTGTTGCTCAATACATACTCAAAGAATTGGAAAATATCCAGAATGCCGGTGGTGGACAGAAACATTATGCGGATGGCAACATTTGAATTTTTCAAACGAACGGATATCCCAAGCAGTGTAACCATCAATGAAGCAGTCGAAATCGGAAAGAAATACGGAACAAGGGATTCAGGCTCCTTTATCAATGGAGTACTGGATCGAATTAAATCCCTTGAGACCTTTGAGTAAAATGTTATTAGGAGGTATGTTTTGATCGTAAAAAAACTTGAAGTTGGACCGATTATGGCCAATTGTTTTATAGTTGGATGTGAAACCGCTAAAGAAGCGGTTGTGATTGATCCGGGGGATGATGCAGACCGAATCCTCATGGAACTTGCAAAAGCTGAGCTTACGGTGAAATATTTAATAAATACCCATGGTCATTTTGATCATGTCGGTGCTAATAAACGGATGAAAGAAGTGACAGGGGCTAAGCTTGCCATTCACCCGGATGACGAGCCCATGCTGGAACAATTGTCCCAATCGGCTCAGATGTTCGGGCTGTCCGCTGAAAATTCTCCTCCTGCCGACATTTTGTTAAAGGATGGCGATGAACTTAAATTTGGTGAAATCACCTTGAAGGTGATTCATACACCGGGTCATTCAAAAGGTGGGATCTGCCTTCACACCCTTGGGCATTTGTTTGCAGGGGATACCTTATTTGCCGGTTCCATTGGCAGAACGGATCTTGCGGGTGGTGATTATGATACTCTTATTTCAAGCATCAAAGAGAAACTTTTACCTCTGGAGGAAGGCACTGTAGTTTATACAGGACATGGGCCTGAAACAAGTATCAGCAATGAAAAGAGAATGAATCCTTTCTTGAGATGAACGGTCATGGGGTGAACGGTCGTAAGATGAATGGCGGTGAGACGGATGCCTGGACACAAAATCTTCCCTTGCTTAAAGATATTCATCATGAAGTTGTTAAACTGGATCGACCATTTGAACAGAT
>JAKIUJ010000040.1 GCA_021647625.1 Desulfobacula sp. | reverse complement strand
CATCTGCTTCGTTACTGCAAAACCCTGAAATCCTCATGTACTGCAGTACACTCCGGTTTCAGGATTCCTTGCGCCTCACATATGGGCAATTTTTCGCCCAAACACAGGGTTTTCGGTCAGCCACTAAATAAATCGTCCATTGAAATTAAATGCTTTTTGTGCCGGACAATTCACGCCAAAGAGATAGGCACTCACCCTGGCAAAAAGAAACAAAAACATTGCAAAACAACCCATAATCTGATCTAAATAAAAGGTTGTGTTTAATATTAAAAAAACCAAGAGGCTATAGCTCTCGTTTTTTGCAAATAACAAAATTAACTTGACAAGGTAGAAGTTTAGCGCTTTTATAGTTTAAGCAAACAAAGTTAATTTTAAGCAAACTTTTATTGAGGACTGTTGATTGAATATTGATCTAAAAGGAATTGTCATCATCTGCGGAAATTATGGAAGTGGCAAAACTGAAACCGCTGTTAATCTTGCGGCAACAAAAAGAATTGAAGGTCTGGAGGTTAAAATTGCCGACCTGGATCTGGTCAATCCCTATTTTCGGACCAGAGAGGCCCGGCACACCTTAAAAGCGCTTGGTGTTGATGTGGTGTTACCGGACAAAAAATACATGCATGCCGATCTTCCCATTCTGACTCCGGCAGTTGCCGGAATGATCAAACAACCGGCTGAGCTGACCATCCTTGATGTCGGCGGGGATGATACAGGCGTGACCGTGCTGGCCGCACTTGAAGACTTTTTGTCAAAACACAGAGTCCACATGTTACAGGTCATCAATCCGTTCAGGCCGTTTACACAAGACATTGAAGGCTGCCTTCGAATAAAAAAAGAAATTGAAGGCTCTTCTAAAATAAAGATCACGGGACTTGTCGGTAATGCCAATCTTATTGATGAGACAACCCCCGATCATATAAACGATGGATATGACTTTTTAATGGACGTATCCAAAGCGACCGGATTAAAAATTGAATTTATAACCGCGTCATCCAAATTAATACCGCAACTGGAGAAAACCCGGTTTTCCTGTCCCGTACTCACCATGGACAGGAAACTTGCTTTTCCCTGGACACGGTCGTAACCCATAAGGAGTATTTTATATGGCATACAAACATATCATTGATTCTGAACGTTGCAAGGGTTGCAGCCTGTGTGTCAATGTCTGCCCCAAAAATGTCCTGGAAATCACCGACACGGTGAATGCCAAGGGACATTTTCCTGTATTCCAGGCAAGACCTGAAGACTGTATCCACTGCACATTGTGTTGTATCATGTGCCCGGATGTAGCCATCAATATTGTTGAAACACAAGAAGCAACAACTTAAAATTTACGCAAAGGAATAAAGATAATGGCTAAAGTGTTAATGAAAGGAAATGAAGCAATTGGAGAAGCCGCTATCCGGGCTGGCTGCCTGAATTATTTTGCCTATCCCATCACTCCCCAGTCAGAAGTTGCCGAATATCTGGTAAAAAGGATGCCCGAAGTTGGCGGTGTCTTTTTGCAGGGTGAAAGTGAAGTGGCTGTCGGTTACATGATTTTTGGTGCCGCAGGCGCAGGCGAGCGCGTGATGACCACATCCTCAAGCCCCGGCATCAGTTTGATGAGTGAAGCCATCTCTTATATTGCAGCGGCCCAGGTTCCTGCGGTATTTGTTAATATTGTACGTGGCGGCCCTGGATTGGGCGGCATCCTTCCCTCCCAGGGTGATTATTTCCAGGCGACCAAAGGGGGTGGCCACGGTGATTACAGACTGTTGGTGCTTGCTCCGGACGGTGTTCAGGAAGCGGTTGAGATGACCATGAAGGCCTTTGATCTGGCAGAAAAATACCGAGGGCCTGTAATGATTATGGGCGACGGCATGATCGGTCAGATGATGGAACCTGTTGAGTTTCCCGAAGACTTAAAATCAGAGCCATCCAACAAAGACGATTGGGCCTCCAATGGCATGTCCACCCGGAAAAGCAAGAAAAGAAACCTGGTCAGATCCCTTTTTCTTGATCCAAAAGAACTCAATGAAAACAACCTTGCCCTTAAAGCCAAATATGAACAGATGAAAAGAGAAGAGGTTCTGTTTGAAGGCTATAATACAGACAGCGATTACAAAGTCCTTATCACAAGCTACGGCACCATGAGCCGGGTTTGCAAGACCGCCATTGATATGATGAAAGAACAAGGCATTGAGATTGGTCTTTTAAGGCCTAAAACCCTGTTCCCTTTCCCTGAAGACGCTGTTTTTTCAGCTGCCACAAAACAAAGTTGTAAAAACGTAATCAGCATTGAAATGAGCATGGGTCAGATGGTTGAAGATGTTGAACGTGTTGTTAAAGGCCAGAGAGAAGTACATTTTTACGGTGAATGCGGTGGAGATATTCCAACTCCTGAAAAAATCATAGAAGTTATCAAAGAACTGCTTTAACCGCTAAATTGAGGAGATAAAGACAAATGGGAAAAACATTTTCAACGCCGGAAGTGATGAGCGACAACAAGACACATTACTGCCCCGGCTGTACCCATGGTATTATTCACAGACTCGTGGCTGAAGCCATTGACGAGCTTGGTATCCGGGAAAGAACCGTCGGCATTGCCCCTGTCGGATGTGCAGTGCTTGCTTATAATTATTTTGACTGTGATTTCCAGGAAGCGGCCCATGGCCGTGCACCTGCCATGGCAACAGGAATTAAAAGAGTCAGACCCGACTTGATCGTATTTACATACCAGGGTGATGGTGACCTTGCCAGTATTGGAATGGGTGAAATTATTCACGCAGCCAACAGGGGTGAAAAATTCACCGCTATTTTTGTCAACAATGCAATTTACGGCATGACCGGCGGCCAGATGGCCCCCACCACCATGCCTGGCCAGAGAGCCACCACAGCGCCTATGGGCCGTGACACGGCTTCGACCGGTATGCCCATACGGATGGCCAACCTTTTGGGAGAACTTGTGACTCCGGGATATGTTACCCGACAGGCAGTGTTGAAACCCCAACAGGTCAACAAGGCTAAAAAAGCCATCAAAAAAGCATTCGAATATCAGGTTGAAGGCAAATGTTTCAGTTTTGTAGAGGTCATCAGCACCTGTCCGACAAACTGGGGTCTAACGCCTCTTGATTCATTAAAATGGGCTGAGGACAACCTTCTTCCCTATTATGAACTGGGAGATTATAAGGTTCCCGAATAAGGACGTCTAGACAAAAGATAAAAAAAACTATAAACATATATTGTTTTTGGAGAAACCAATGCAAACAGAAATAAAATTTGCAGGATTTGGCGGACAGGGTATTTTGCTGAGTGCAAAACTATTGGCCTATGCCGCAATGAAGCAGGATTACTTTGTGGCGTGGGTACCGTCCTACGGTCCTGAGATGCGAGGCGGAACTGCATATTGTACAGTGGTTATCAGTGACAAACGAATTGGATCACCAATCATCAAAAATCCAAGTCATCTTGTGGCAATGAACCGGCCATCGCTTGAAAAATTTGACCAGGATGTAAAGCCCGGAGGCATTATTATGATCAACAGCTCTCTTATCCCTTCCCGCAGTGAACGGGATGATATCATTGAGCTGATTGTCCCGGCTAACGAGACTGCGATTAAAGCCGGCAGCGTCAGGGCTGCCAACATAGTCGCATTAAGTGCATTTGCCGCAAAAGCCAACATTGTTGACCTGGACCTTTTGAAAAAATGTGTAAAAGAGGAATTTGCTGCCAAGGCTAAAATTATTCCTTTAAATATGACTGCCTTTGATGCAGGAGTTGCCATCGCCAATAACAGTTAAATTGAACCACCATTTAAAAAACAGGGGGCCGCATGATCAGAATAGAATTATCTCTTTTTCTTAACAATGCACCTGGAGAACTGGCTGGACTGACTGACCTTTTTGCCCAGTCGGATGTGAACATTGATGCCATTACCATTCAGGATGCATCAGCCTATGTTCAAAATCTGTTCGAAGCCAGGGGGAAATCTTTGAAACGACTGGCATCTTCTGCCAGTTACAGTTCCATGCGAAGGGATTCAGCCCAATTTTCCCTGATCCGCCTGATTGTTGATAAGCCAGAAAAAGCCATTGATTGTCTAAAAGAAAACGATTACCTGTTTGACTCAAAAGAGGTCGTTGCCATTGATATCACCAATAAACCCGGAGAACTGACAAAAATCACAAGAAAATTTGGTGAAGAACAGATCAATATCAACTATGTTTACGGATCTGTGTCCGACTCAAACGGCAAGTGCCTGTTTATATTCTGTCCCGAAGATGTAGAAACAGCGGAAAGTTTCTTTCAAGACGGCTATTAATCAAAATATTGCGCCAAATAAAAAGCAGCTGTTGAGCATCCTTATTGTTCGGTAGCTGCTTTTTCTATTTGTTAAACCCATACTCACTGCCTCAACATATGGCTGCCCTGCCCGGGCCAGTTAGGTGTCCCATCACCAGAAATCGGGCAGAAAAATCCGGCTGGAAGTGAATCCCGGACTGCCTCCTTTTGAATTCATCAATGATAATTGGGCATATCTTGGAATGATACCAGACTAAGGGCTCACTCAAAAACAACTTTACATTTTGAGTGAGCCCTTAAGTGACAGTCAAATGATATGGTTACGGTTTTCTCTTATCTCTCAGAACATGATTCGAAATAACAATCCGCTGAATCTCACTTGTCCCTTCATAGATCGTAAATACCCGTGCATCCCGGTAAAACCTTTCCACTGGATAATCTTTTGTAAATCCGTAACCACCATGGATTTGAATGGCTCTTGCCGTGACCTGGTTGACCATTTCAGAGGCAAAGAGTTTGGCTATGGATGCTTCTCTTGTATAGGATTCACCCCGGTCTTTTAATGATGCTGCGGAAAAAATCAATTGTTTGGCAGCTTCGATCTGGGTGGCCATATCTGCGATCTGGAATCGAATAGCCTGATGCTTTGATATGGCAACACCGAATTGCTTTCTTTTTTTGGCATACTTTACCGCAGCATCAAACGCCGCCATGGCAACCCCATAGGATTGTGCAGCAATACCAATTCGACCACTATCCAGCCCGCTCATGGCAATTTTAAATCCATCCCCTTCTTTGCCAAGCATAAGAGAATCAGGAACCCTGCAATTTTCAAAAATAAGGTCTGTAGTATCTGATGCCCGCAGCCCCATTTTGTCTTCCATATGTCCTACAATTAATCCGGGCGTTCCTTTGGGTACTATAAAACAGCTGATGCCTTTGTGTTTTCTGGCCTCATCTGTTTTGGCAGTTACTAAGACAACTTTGGAGTGTTTCCCTGTTGTGATAAAACGTTTCGTACCATTAATCACCCACTCATCGCCATCTTTAACAGCGGTTGTTTCCTGGCTGACCGGATCAGACCCTGCATCGGGTTCCGTCAGAGCAAAAGCACCGATCCACTCTCCGGATGCCAGTGGGAGCAAATATTTTTGTTTCTGCTCTTTCGTGCCGAAATGATTAAAACTTTCACAAACAATAGAATTTTGTACCGACATGACAACAGATGTGGATGCACATGAATAGGCAATTTCCGACAAGGCCAGAACGTAAGATACAGCATCGGCAGCCTCTCCGCCATACTCTTCCGGGATCATCATCCCCATAAGCCCGAGTTCGCCCATCTGTTTAAAATTACCGGCCGGAAATTTTTTTGTTTTATCTCTTTCTGCTGCTGTTGCAGCAATCACCTTCCGGGAAAATTCCCGGACCATATTCTGAATCATTAATTGTTCATCAGTAAGCTTAAATAACATGATATCCCCCTTATAATTGACTTGCCCAGCCTGAATATAATAATAATCAGGTTAAGGGGCATAAACCACAACGATCAATTCAGCACTTTTCTCACCGGTATTTCGCAAATCATGCTTCACTCCGGAGTTAAAGTGCAGGGAATCTCCTTCTTTCAAGCTGTTGATATGGTCGCCGACCTGAACTTCAACATCACCCGCCAACACATAAACGAACTCTTCACCTTCATGTTGGAATCCGACACCGTCATGGCTGCTTTGTGCCTCTACAACAATCCGAAATGCTTTGAGGTGTTTATTTTGCGCACCAGGTGTCAATGGTGTATAGGCATAATTATCAGTACGCTGTGTATATGCTTTTGAACGTGCGGCAATGGTATCGTCCTGCTCTTTAAGCAAAAAGCTTGAATCAATATGCAGGGTTCTTGAAATCTGCAGCAAGGTTCCGACAGAAGGGCGCTGTTTCCCACCTTCTATCTTTTTTATCATCTCTTTTGACAAACCGGTTTCGTTTGCCATCATATCCAGGCTGATTTTTTTACCAAGCCTGGCCCGTCGAATTCTCTTACCGATGGGTATGATCTCTTTCTTTTTAGCCATCTTCTCTCCAATAATTTGAATGTATGAATAAACACGCTTTGGTTAAGCGCTCGTTCAGTCACCAGGGCCAAAAAACCCAAAAAAGACTATTCGATAAATTCGATCCAGTTTTCAGTATCTTCGGCTTTTCCATATTGAATGTCGGTTAAGGCATTATAAAACTTCATGGAGATTTCACCGGGAGTGCCGTCACCAATTAAAATCATTTTATCACCATACCGAATTTCACCCACCGGAGAAATAACCGCTGCGGTTCCGGAACCAAAGACCTCTAATAATTTTCCATCTTCGTGGGCTTTAAATACTTCATCAATACTGATTTGTCTTTCAGATATTGTCATGCCCCATCTTTTCGCCAGGCTGATCACAGAATACCTGGTAATTCCGGGAAGAATACTGCCGGTTAAATTCGGTGTCACCAATTCATCGCCGATCAAAAAGAAGATATTCATGGCACCGACTTCTTCTATATACTTACGTTCAAGTGCATCCAGCCAGAGAACCTGGGCATATCCTTGTTTTTTGGCTTTTTCCGATGCGATCAAACTTGCCGCATAATTGCCGGCGGTTTTAAATTCACCCACACCGCCTCTAACCGCTCTGACATGATCTTTTGACACCCAGATCTTAACCGGGTTCAATCCTTCTGCATAGTAAGCCCCCACAGAGGATAAAATAATAAAAAACTTATAGGTAAACGATGCGCGTACCCCCAAGAAAGGATCAGAGGCAATAATGGTAGGTCTAATATAAAGCGCTGTTCCAAGGGTTTGGGGAATCCATTTTTCTTCCAGTCTGATCAACTGCTTCATGGCATCCATGACGAAATCAATATCAATTTGTGGTATGCACATCCCTGCTGCTGAACGGTTCATTCTCTCAAAATTGTCCCTTGGACGGAACAAACAAATGTTATTATCCGGTGTTTTATAGGCCTTTAATCCTTCGAAAATTGCCTGGCCATAATGGAAAACCATGGCTGCCGGGGAAACGCTGAAATCATGATAGGGCTCGATTCTCGGGTCATGCCACCCATCGCCTTCTGAATAATCCATGACAAACATATGATCAGTAAAAACCTGACCAAAGCCTAAATCAGAATCTTTTGGCCGTATTCTGTTCGTCTGTGCCGGGGTGACTTTAATTTCCATTATATCCTCCATGAGTTTAATTAAATTTAACTTTGTTTGCTCAAACTATATGCACGTCATTTTTTTACTTTGTCAAGACAATTTCCTGTTTATATTGACGCGCCTCTTTTTAATCAGTACCTATACTAAATTATTATTTCGTTTAAACAAAGGAAAAAAAATGGATATGAAAGATCATATTTTAAAGGCCTGGCAAATTGGTATTGATAATTTTGTCCCTTTAATCATTCTGACCATTGTCCTGGCTGCTGTCGGCATCATCACAATCGGCATCCTGGCACCGGTTGCCTTTGCCGGATATACCTGGTCCATTCACCAGTTAAAGACCAACAATCGAGAGCCAAAGCCAAAGGATATTTTTTCCCAGATGAGACTTTTTTTACCTTTGTTTTTCTTCAGCCTCATTGTTCTTATTGTTTCAGCCATAGGATTCACCCTGTTTATTCTTCCGGGAATTTTCTTTACGATTATTGTCGGCTACACTTGTCTTTATGTTATTCCGCTGATGGTGGACAAACAGTTCGGCTTGATTGATGCAATTAAAAAAAGCATTTCCATGGTCACCGGCGGCTATGTTGCCGACCATATTGTGGTATTCTTAATTTTTTATGCTCTGACAATTATTGGTGGATCGTCTTTTATAGGATTTTTAGTCCTGCAACCTTTTGCCACTCTATTCCTTTTATCTGTGTATAAAGAGACCTATTAACTTTGAACTATAAAACTCAACTTTTATAGATTAAGGAACGGGAATTAAATTAAGTGCCCATAATTAGCAGAAGTTTTTGTCGTATTCAAGGCGCGAGGAGGAAGCTAAACTAGCTATGTGCCCAACGGGAAACGCAGAAGACGGCGAAAAAAGCAATAATTATGGGTAGGTTATTTAATGTACGTTCCTAAGCAAATGCCGGCCTTATTGAATGTTACCTCAAAGGTATGTTTTGACCATGACGGCAACTACTGGAAGTCACCCGATGGGGGATATTTATTCAGCCACAGTTATGAAGGGTATCAGTTTCCTGATGAAAAAGAACACCTGTTGAATTTAATAAATAAGGGTATATCCCAAAACTAACAAAGCCTCTGTGCGGTGATCCACCCAGAGGCCTTATTTTAGCAAGCCATTAAAAATGACTTTATTTATTAGCAAATAAAACGGTCGACTAAAGCACGGTTACATTTGCTGCAGAAGGACCTTTTTGCCCTTCTTCGATGTCGAAAGAAACGCGGTCCCCTTCGTTAAGGGATTTAAATCCTGAAGCGTTAATTCCTGAGTGATGTACAAATACATCTTTTCCACCGTCTTCTTGCTCGATAAAACCAAAACCTTTTGAGTCGTTAAACCATTTTACTGTACCGTTAGCCATGTTGGCAATCTCCTAAAATAAATAATAAATATACCAGCTTCGAACTTAGGGAAAATAAAACCACATTGTTGGATGTTGGGATATACACCTTAAGAAAGAAACATTTGCACCTCTCTCATATCAGCGCAACTTTTACGTATAATAAAGAATTATTTTAGAAAGTCAAGTGTAAATATTGTTTTTTTTATGCTTTTTATTTTTTCTGAAACTCAACAAGATTTTTTAATTGGTTGCCTTTTTTCTAATTTCGTGTATGATACGCATTAATATTCAAGTAAAAGCACATTTCTTGTCGGAACAATTTTTTAATCAGGTTTTTTCTTCAGGTCATTCTCGATAACACTATATAGTTACCGTTGAAGTTTATGCTGTTACTTAAAAACAGTATGAAACTTTTGTCAAAACAGATATCACGCCCCAGGTTTCCGAAGCAGACAACTATTTCATAGAACAAAAAAACAACGAACGGATCAAGACAAATCCGCGTCTTGATTTTCTATGCAAAGCATAGCAGATCAACACATATTAAGGAGTATTATGAGTTTTAAAAATTTTCAATTTCATCCCCAAATTAACACGGGCATTATCGCCTGTGGTTATACCACCCCCACACCAATCCAGAAAAAAGCTATCCCCCCTGTTTTAGATGGCCACGACATTTTTGGCCTTGCTCAGACAGGTACCGGAAAGACAGCAGCCTTTGTACTGCCGCTTTTACAAAAATTAATCATTGGTCCCCGAAAAAAACCACGGGCCCTGATTGTTGCACCCACACGAGAACTCGCCGAACAGGTTCATAATAATATTGAACAAATGGCAAAAAAGACAGACCTTAAAAGTGTTGTTGTCTATGGTGGTGTGAGCAAATTTTCCCAGACCAGAACAATCCGGGCAGGTGTAGAGATCATTGTTGCATGTCCCGGCAGACTTCTTGATCTTGTAAACGATAAGATTGTCAGCCTCAATGCCATTGAGATGCTGATCTTAGATGAGGCCGATCATATGTTCGATAAAGGATTCCTTCCGGATATCAAACGAATTATCCGGCTATTGCCAGAAAAAAGACAATCCCTTGTTTTTTCCGCCACAATGCCAAAAGAGATCCGTGTTCTTGTCGAAAAAATACTTCGACAGCCGGTTACTGTTCAAGTCGAACATACACTACCTGCTTCAACGATTTCCCATACGCTTTTTAAGATTGCTAAAGAACAAAGAACAGCACTGCTTAAAAACCTTATCCACAAACACGATATGAAAAGCACCCTCGTATTTACCAGAACAAAGCATAAGGCAAAGAGCCTGGCCCTGCAATTGGTAAAATCCGGATATAGTGCGACTTCGATACAGGGCAATCTGTCACAGCCAAAACGACAAAAAGCACTGGACGGATTCAAGGAAGGCGCATTCAAAATTCTTGTGGCAACAGACATTGCAGCCCGGGGGATTGATGTGACCGGAATTTCCCATGTCATTAACTATGACTTGCCAGACACAATTGAAACCTATACCCACAGGACAGGCAGGACTGGAAGAGCCACTAAGACCGGACATGCTTTCTCATTTTTCAATACCGAAGACACAAAAATGGTTAGGTTAATTGAACGAAAACTCGGCAAAAAAATTCGTATGGAAAGATCTCCTGAGTTTGTTGCTGATGCAAAAAGACGTGTCCCGGTAAAAAAGAAGAGTACGCCCCTGGGTGCATCGAAAAAAAGAAAACCTGCGACCAGCCATAACAAAAACCGTTGCACCTGGTCAAAATCTTTGGTATTGGCCTAGTGACTTTATAGTTTACCCAATCAACATGAATAAGGAAAACAATTATGGCCCGAACGAATTATTCATACGAAAAGCGACAAAAAGAATTGGCAAAGAAAAAGAAAAAAGAAGCCAAGATGCAGCGCAAACTGGATAAGCGGAAAAAAAGCTCGGAAGAGCCAGAAGATATAGATCAGACAGAAGACATGCCTCAAGATGATTAAATTTTTTTTGATTTGTCTAAAAAAACGATAGTCGGGTATCTTGAGATGCTGGATCTTGAACAAATATCAAAAAAACAGCCTGTATGATTTCGATAAACAGCACCGGGTATTTGATAAAGATCTGAACGGTTTTGTCGAATCTGCACAGATTGCCATAGGCGAAAGAGAAGATAAGGGCAGGACTCTTTCAATGAATGACGACGCCACTGTCAAGCAGGTATCAAATCTTTTGTTGGATATGTTTGCCAAGGACTTACCCGTTCTCTACAGGGCGGGTGCACTGCAAGTATTTTTGATCCAACTTCAGGATTTATTGAAAGTCTACATCGCTGAAAAAAAGCTTGAAAATTTGTCCACCCATAAGGAAAATTTTGAAAAACTTGCCAATACAATCACTTCAAGATTAAGACGATTGAAGCGAAAGTTAAAAACGCCTGAACATAAGAAGTCTCATAGTGCCCTCACCAAAGGGTTTGAACGATTAAAAAACAGTGTGCTGGCCGACAAGGGCATATTTGAGATCCATCAACAATATCTTAAAGCAAGACAAGCGATCAAAGGCATGACCAAAAGCCTGAACCAGGCGACCAATAGCGTAAACGATGCCCTGGGACTTGTGCTTAAAAACAGTGAACAAATTAATGGCATAGTTCAGAAGGCAACAAAAAAGGGTGTGACATCCGCCCAATGGTATATTGGTCTAATTGTTCTCATCGGTATTGCCACGGGCATTATTGCAGCTTTTACAATTATCAGTTCCATAACGGTACCGTTGACCAAACTCCAGAATACGGTATTTGCAGTTGAACAAAATTCAGATTATTCCATCCGAGTCAATGATACAAAAACCGATGAGGTTGGGCAGACATCCCTGGCATTTGACAGCCTGATGGAATCTTTCGAATCTGTGATACAAGAAATCAACCAGGTCATGTCGGCGGTTGCAAATGGGGATTTTTCAAACAATCTAACCAGTCAACAACAAGGAGATCTGCTAGAGTTAAAGAACAGCATCAATAATTCCATCGAGCTTCTGGGACAGACAGTTAAAGAGATCATAGATCTCAGCAAAAAAGTAAATACCAGTACGGAACAATTGTCAGATTCTGCAAATACTCTATCTGGAAATGCGAACACCCAGGCTACAGGTATTGAAGAGATATCCCAATCCATGAGTCATATAAGGAACCGTTCAAAAGAAAATGAACAAAATTCATTAGAAGTACAAAATATTTCCGGCCAGGCCATAGAAGAAGTCAGGAACGGTAACACCCAGATGGAGATAGTGATTAATGCCATGCAACAAATAAAATCAACGAGTGCAAAAGTAGCGGATGCCATCGGTTTTATCAATGAGATTGCGGGCAAAACCAAACTTTTGGCATTAAATGCATCCATTGAGTCGGTAAGGGCAGGGTCCGCAGGCAAAGGGTTTGCCGTGATTGCCGAAGAAGTCAGAACCCTCGCCGATAGCAGTGCTCTAGCAGCCAAAAAAACCGGAAATTTGATTAAAAGTTCCATTGCAGAGGTGGATAAAGGTGTTGAGAATGTCGATCAGACAGCAGCTATTCTCGACAAAATTCACACCATATTTGAAAAAGCAAATCACCTTGTTGAAAAAGTTTCAAGCTCTTCAATAGAACAGAACAGCAATATCGAGGCGATTAATATCGGACTATCAGAATTAACAGATGCCGTCTCTCAAAATTCTGCAATTGCAAAGGACACGGCTGACGCTTATGAAAACCTGTCAAAAATGTCATCTCAAATGCAAAAGGCGCTTGAGAAATTTCATCTTTAATCAAGATTTTTAATTGGACTTCTCATCATTTATGGCTGTTCATATTTGGGTTTGCGATAACCAAGGTCTATCATCATACCAAAAGTGATGGCAAAAATGACATTAGGCGAGTTTGGCTCTGACTCATTGCGGCTTATCTTTCCCTGCTGTTTAAATAGCTTTATTACCTGTTTGACAACATATCTAGTATCGGGCTGATCCTCATATGCCCGGATAACGGTATCACGGAACAGAACCATATCTTTTTGGTGTTGCAAAAGGCATTTAGTTATTTTTTTTTTACCAACGATTGCACCGAAATGACAAAACCCCAGATTTTCCGGAGCCATGGCTACGATTTTACGGCAGCTATCCATATATTTTTCAAAATGGAACCCCGGCGGCATGCTTGTGGGCATAAAAACAGGCGTGGATTCTATACAAAGAGCACCACATGATTCACCGGCAAAACAAAAAATCGGGGTATCATTTTGAAACAGGGTGGGAGCACAATGGTCATCTGTGTGACCTGGAGTTGCAGTAAGTTGCAGCCGATATCCATCAGCAAGTTTAATGGGCAAAAAAACGTCTTTTTCAACAATAGAATATGCATTGGGTGGCAGTTTTAGGATGCTGCCGACTTTATCCCCATAGGTTGTTTTCGCGCCAATAATATGTGACTTAGCGTTTTGAAGTTTGTGGCATGTCTCTTTTGGAACAAAAATTTTAAAATCAGGATTTTGCTTTGATAATTTTTTCCAAAGTTCAGACACGCCACCTGCATGGTCAAAATGGTAATGCGTGACAACAATGCCAATCACTTTATTGAGGGGAATTCCCATTTTTTTTAAATTCACAAAAAGCATTTCAATATCGTTTGATGTGCCCACATCCATCAGCAAACAAATATTACCATCCCAATAAATAAATATGCTAGTTTGCTGATCTCTGCTAAATTGTTTTGTATCTAAAAGATAGACATACTTAACGATTTGTCCCGGAGATGTAATGTAAGGCATCGAATTCTCTTTTTAAGGATTAATAACTTGCAGATGATAGTATCAAGCATCATTAAACAATTGCAAATTAAAAGATTAAAAATCATGGCGGAGTTACCTGCGTTTACCCCTGGTATTGCTTTTCAATAACCTGGGTCACAGCCTTAATTAAATGGATTGTTAGGGGTATTTATGATATATCCATTTCCATGGGGAAAAATTAATATTTTTACAAATTATTCAGGTATTATACTATGAAAACCATGAAAGCGCTTGTAAAAGCAAAACCGGAAGAAGGTCTTTGGCTTGAAGATGTTCCAATTCCACAAATACAACATGATGAGGTCTTAATTAAAATTGTAAAAACCGCTATCTGCGGGACGGATGTCCATATTTACAATTGGGACAAATGGTCCCAACAGACCATCCCCGTGCCCATGCATGTGGGTCATGAATTTGTTGGAAAAATTAAAAAAACAGGCTCCCATGTGCAGGATTTCAAACCGGGAGATCTTGTATCCGGCGAGGGACATCTTGTCTGCGGTCACTGCAGAAATTGCCTGGCAGGACGTCGTCACCTGTGTATGGACACCAAAGGCGTCGGGGTAAACCGACCCGGTGCTTTTGCACAATACCTTGCCATCCCTGTTACCAATGTATGGTATTGCGATAATACCATACCATTAGACGTTTTGGCCTGTTTTGACCCGCTTGGAAATGCCACCCATACCGCACTGTCTTTTGATGTTCTGGGTGAAGATGTACTGATTACCGGTGCAGGCCCCATAGGCTGCATGGCTGCATCCATTGCAAGACATTCCGGCGCCCGATATGTAGTGGTCACCGATGTGAATCCCTACCGATTGGAGCTGGCAAAAAAAGCCGGGGCCACATTAACCGTTGACGTTAGCAAAAGCAGCGTTAAAAAGGCTCAAGAAGACCTTGGAATGAAGGAAGGCTTTGATGTGGCCATGGAAATGTCAGGTAACCCTGCTGCCCTGAACACCATTCTCGATAATATGTGCCACGGCGGGAAAATAGCATTGCTTGGCATCATGCCGGAAAATACCGAGATTGACTGGAACAAGGTTGTTTTCAACATGCTGACCATTAAAGGCATCTATGGCAGAGAGATGTATGAAACATGGTATAAGATGACAAGCATGCTCCAGACAGGACTTGATATATCCCCTTTGATTACCCATAAATATCACTATACTGATTTTGAAAAAGGGTTTGAGGTCATGCGATCC
The DNA here is from genome assembly GCA_021647625.1 of Desulfobacula sp. Lineage (GTDB taxonomy): Bacteria > Desulfobacterota > Desulfobacteria > Desulfobacterales > Desulfobacteraceae > Desulfobacula. Next base: position 10,437 of record JAKIUJ010000040.1, on the reverse strand, counting down.
GGCAAATCCGGGAAAGTCATATTGGACTGGGAATAAAAAAACTTACATATTTGGAGATAAACAATGAGTACTGACAAACTTGACATATCACTAATACGGGAAATCCAGACCTTAAAAGAAGAAGGCCGGTCAAAACCACCTGAAAGAATTATCAAAGCCTATATCCCCCCAAAGGGAGATTTAGGTCCACGGTATAAGATGCGCGGGAGTGACAAAGAATTTATCCGGCTCAACTCCAACTCGTATTTATCCCTTTCCAACCATCCCGAGGTGATGGCAGCGGCAGACAGGGCCACCCATGATTTTGGCGTGGGTCCTGGTGCTGTCCGGTTTATTGATGGTACTTTTATCCACCATGATCTTCTTGAACAAACAGTGGCAAAATTCACCGGCAAACCTGCTGCCAAAATATTTAATTCAGCATACACATCAAATTGCGGCCTTGCCCTGTCAATTTCCAATAAAAAAACCCATTGGATTGGAGACCAGTTAAATCACAACAGCATTATCAGGGCCATGCGCATATCCAACATTCCAAGCCCGAACAAGGGCATTTTCAAACACAATGACATGGATGATTTAAAACGATGTCTGAATGAAGTTTCCACAAAAATTGAGCGTGTGGTGGTTATTTTTGATGGTATTTTTTCCATGCGCGGAGATAACGCCCCCATTGATAAAATCAATGCCATCTGCCAGGACTATGACTCAAAATTCAAAGATGGCGTTATCACCGTTGTGGATGATTCCCACGGGATAGGAGCCTATGGAGACAATGGCCGTGGCACACCGGATTATTGTCATTCATCTCCTGATATTATTGTGGGCACATTTGGTAAAGCCTTTGGCGTAAACGGTGGGTTTATCTCAGCAAGCAAAACAATTATCGAATCTGTCCGGCAAAAAGCAGACACTTATATATATACAAATCCATTGAGTGTGGCTGACTGTGCGGCTGCTACAACCGCCATTAATATTTGTGCCGGTGAAGAAGGCCTTGGCCTGTTGAAAAATATAAAACAAAGAACAAAACAGTTCAGGGACGGTCTTGAACGATTGGGCAAAGAATCTATCCCAGGACCCCATCCGGTCATCCCTTTAATGGTCAGAAATACTCAAAAAACCTGCGATATGGTACAATACTTATTTGAAAATGGTGTGCTTGTCGTTGGATTAACCTTTCCGGTTGTTCCCAAAGGAGATGAAACCATACGATTTCAAATTAATGCCTGCCATACCAGTGCCGATATTGATTATGTTATTGAATTATTGGATAAGTTTGAATAAGATGGCGATATAGATCAATTCAAAGTAATTGGAGACGTCATGGACAATCAAAGTATTCTGGAAAACAAACGAGTTCTAGTGGTTGATGATGAACCGGACATATTAGAGACACTCGAAGAACTGCTTTACATGTGTTCGGTTGATACTGCTGCAACATTTCAGGATGCCGTCGCCCTTTTAAAAAACAACACCTATGATGTCGCTGTTCTGGATATCATGGGTGTTAAGGGCTATGATCTGCTAAAAATCACCCATAAAATTGATACCCCATCCCTGATGCTGACAGCCCACGCCCTGACACCGGACAATTTAAAGCAGAGTATCGAGCAAGGGGCAGACGCATATGTACCTAAAGACAAGCTGATAGATATCAGTATGTACGTGTCGGATGTACTCAATTCCAGAAAAGCAGGCAAAAAAGCCCCTGTTAAATGGTTTTCATTGCTCAAACCGGTTTTTGATAAATTATTTGGTGAAGGATGGCGAAAAAAAGACCGGGACTTCTGGGATGAATTTGATGAAAAACAGATATCTTCAAGGGACGATATTCAAAAAATGGAGTGATCCTATATAGGAATGGTTACAATAAACGCAGCCCCTTTACCCTTATCCGACTCCAGAACCAATGCGCCTCCCATATCTTTGAGCAGAACCATAACCCCGGCAAGACCAAGACCGTGACTCTGGATAGCACTCTCGATAGAAGATCCGGTCGTAAAGTATGTTTCAAATATTTTTTGATGATCAGCAGGAGGGATACCACGTCCGTCATCTTTTACCTTTAAAGTAAGTTGCCGCTCAATGATACTGCCTGAAATATCAACATATTGTGCCCGATGTTTAAAGGCATTGGTTATAAGATTTCTTAAAATCTGTCTCACCTTTGCCTCGTCCAGGTGGACAATGGTTTTCCATACACCTTTTTCAAAGTGCAGCCTCACCCCATTGGCGTAGATGGCACGCTCAAGCTCACGATAACTCTTGGTTTTTTTGATCACTTCAGTCACCGAAGGTTCCGCTAAATCAAAAATTTCCATCAAAACGATCGTGACAAGTTTTGCAATGGAAAAGTCACTGGTATACATCACCCCTTCCCGGGACCTGCCAAGTTCAAGTGCATCATTCACCAACCTTTGTGTGGCAACTGTGTTCCTGATAATTCGCTTGAGCACCTTAATCTGCTTATCGGTTAAAGGGCCGTATGATTCCCGACGATTGAGAAGCGATTTGGCACCGGCATCAATTACCGAGATGGGAACTTTTAAATCATGAATCAAGATTTCCGTCTTAATAGTGGTGTTTGACATTTCTCTTATCACCTTCTAAAAGCCTTGCATTTTAGGCCAATGATTTATTATATTAGAGCCAATTTTTACAAATTAGATAGATCTTGGCAAGTACAATTAAACTTTTTTATACGGGGATCATTTCATCTTGTAAAGGGCTCACTCAAAAATAACCAGGGTAAACGCATGTAAACTTGGCATGAATTTTAATTCTTTGTTTTACAGATACTTATGCAAAACGAGATTTCCATTTGCGTTTACCTTCAAACCGTAACTACCTGAAATCATTAACATGGAAAGGTTACATGCGTTAGCCCTGCAAAAATAACTTTACATTTTGAGAGCCGATTCATCCCTCCCGGTTGCGTTGTGAAAACATACCATATCTTGATATGCCTTGGTTTCCACGCCTTACCGGCCATGCGGCTCAACTTACAAAACTGATAATTAATTTTTGAGTGAGTCCAAAGTCTTTTGGAGGCTATTTATGGAAAACAATATGGATGATGATAATATTAACCAACTGAAAGAAAAAATAAAAAAGCTTGAACAAAAGAACAGGGAACTTGAACAAATTATCTATAAAGCTCCGATTCCTATCTTTGTCGTTGATAAAAACCATAAAATCACCCACTTCAACCAGGCATTGGAAGAATTATCCGGACAGTCCCGAAAAGATATGATCGGCACTAAGAAACAATGGAAAGCCTTTTACAAATCCAGCCGCCCGGTCATGGCAGATTTAATCATTGACAGGTCCTCGGACGTACAGATTGTAGAACATTACGGTTTAAAATTTGACCGGTCTGCAAGAAGCCGGGACCGATTCGCTGCCACTGATTTTTTCCCGGAACTGGATCGTGACGGCAAGTGGCTTTATTTTACAGCAGCCACCTATCGGGATAGCCAGGGAGACATTGCCGGTGCTGTTGAAACACTTGAGGATGTAACAGAAGAAAAAATTGCAGAGAGAAAAACCCTGGAACTCTACCGCATGTACCGAAAGATTCTGGAGTTTGTACCCTACCCTATAGTTGTCTATGATAGAAATGGGCTGGTTTCCTATATCAACCCTTCTTTTTCAAATTCCTTTGGCTGGTCACTTGAAGAACTTATGGGCAAGCCCATCCCTTTTGTCCCACAAGAACTTGCAGCAGAAACAGACGATATGCTGCATCGATTTCAAGAGAAAAAAGCCCTTCAAAGATATGAAACACAGAGATTGACAAAGGAGGGGAAATTATTGGATGTAGTTATCTGGGCCTCCTCACATTCCAGGAAAGAGGCCGAAGAAACTGAAAACTTTGTCATTTTAAGGGATATCACAGAAGAAAAACGGCTGGCAGCCAACAATAAAACCATTATGCGAATCAGTGCTGTCCTGCCCGAGTATCCTGAACTTGAAGACTTGATGACATACATCTCCAAAGAGGTAAAAGCCCTGCTGAATACCGAAGGGGCCCTTATCCTCTTATATGACGAAATCAAGGAAGAGCTTTTCTTTACAGGTGGCGCTTATGATGATTCAGATACCGACCGAAGGGCAAAAACATTTCGATTCCCAGCAGATGCTATCCTGGCCGGAGAAATCATAAAAACCGGGGAATATGCCATGGTCAATGATGCTGAAAAGCTGGTGTCTGATTATCCCCAGAGAGATAACCTTTTGGGATATAAAACAAAAAGCCTTTTGGAGGTCCCCATTATCACCGAAGACAGAATCATAGGTGTACTCTGTGCGATAAACAAAAAAAGAAATAAATTTGATTACAACGATATGGAATTGATGACCATGATTGCAGGAACCTGCGCCATATCCATTGAAAATGCACGTTTTTCCCAGGCTGTAAGGGATGCATACAGGGATGTGGCATCCATGAACAGGGCTAAAGGCAAGGCAATCAACCACCTCTCCCATGAACTGAAAACACCGGTCGCTGTGCTTACCGGCTCTTTGCAAATTTTAAAAAAACGACTTGAATCGGCAACAGGTATAAACGTAAATGCAACACTGAACAGAATTGAACGTAATCTGGACCGAATTGTGGATATCCAAAGCGAAGTTGCAGATATAATGGACGACAAAACCTATGCCGCCCAAAAGCTTTTAGCCAATCTTTTTGATGCGTGCCGGGATGAATTGGAAATCCTAATTCAGCAAAATCTGGATGCCGGTGATGTTGATCAGGCAGTTCGTGCTATGATTGATGATAAATTCGGCCCCAGAGTACTCAACTATAAGCCAATGGACCTTGCAGATACCTTCCAGACGCTTTATGGTGCCTTGAAACCTGAGTTTAAATTTAGAAAATTAGAAATCACTGTCACCATCTCACCCCAATTACCAACAACGCTTTTACCCGAAGAAATACTGGAAAAAATCATGGCCGGCGTTGTAAAAAATGCCATTGAAAATACTCCGGACAATGGCAGGATAGATGTCACCATCAAACATAAGGATTCCGGTATTTTATTCTGTGTACATGATTTTGGTGTCGGGATTGAGCAGGATGCCCAAAAAAGAATTTTTGAAGGTTTTTTTGCAACCCAGGAAACATTGGCATATTCCACAAAGACCCCGTTTGCTTTCAATGCCGGTGGTAAAGGTGCGGATCTTTTACGAATGAAAATCTTTTCGGACCGCCATGGTTTTACCTTGAAGATGATTTCACAACGCTGCAGATTTTTGCATGAAAATAATGATGCTGAATGTCCGGGTGATGTGACAAAATGTAAATTCTGCCAGAATCAAAAGGATTGTTTGAACTCGGGACACACTATTTTCAAGATCTTTTTCCCGTCCGAAAAAAAATAAAAACAGACATGATCACTTACGCAGTAAAAAAAATTCTTGATAAGTTTAAATCGTTTGAAATCCGTTATAAATTTATTATCATTTTTTCTATTATTTTTTCTATGGCAATGTTGTTGTGCAGTCTCTTTATTTACATATTTGTAAAAAATAATATTGAAAAAAATATTGAAAATGAACTCAAAAATACAACTCAGATGATTCTCAATATGGTAAAAATATCTGCTACTGTTTCTATTAAAAATCATTTGCGGACGATTGCGGAAAAAAACAAAGAAATCATTCGAAGCCTCTACCAATTGACATTGGAGGGGAAAATGACTGTTGCAGAAGCGAAAAAGCAAAGTGCAACAATCATTTTAAGCCAGACCATTGGGATTTCGGGATATGTCTATTGTCTGGACAGTGCTGGGACAGTAGTTATCCATCCTCAATCCGATCTTATTAATTCTAATATAGCCCAATACAGGTTCGAATCACGGCAGATAGAATCCAAAGAAGGCTACTTTGAATATGAATGGAAAAACCCAGGAGAAACCAAGCGTCTTCCCAAAGCCCTTTATATGGTTTATTTTGAACCCTGGGACTGGATTATTTCTGCCAGCAGCTATCGAAACGAATTCAATAAGTTGATCAATGTTGAAGATTTTCAAAAAAGCGGTCTGTCTTTGAAATTTAGAGAAACAGTATATTCTTATATAATTGACAGCAAAGGAAAAGCGGTAATTCATCCAACACTTCGAGGCGTTAATATTTTGAATGAAAAAGAACTCCCGAATCAATTTCTGAAAGATATGCTAGAAAGAAAAAAAGGGAAAATTACATATTTTTGGAAAAATCCAGGAGAATCTATAGCAAGGAAAAAATTAGTGATATTCGATTATATTCCCGAATATCAATGGATTGTAGCATCTTCATCTTATTTTGATGAGATTTACAGCCCGCTTAAAACCGTCCGAAAATTTATTATAGGTGTATCCTTTGCATTTTTAAGTCTGATGTTGTTTATCACTTTTAAAGTTAGCTCATCCATCACCAATCCGCTTCATGAAATGATGGCCCGTTTTGAGGTCGCATCCTTTGGAAATTTTTCAATGAGAATGAAAATTGAATCCAATGATGAAGTCGGTCAGCTGGCTTTATATTTTAATCGTTTTATGATCGAACTTGAAAGCTATAACAAAAAACTGCAGGCTCAAATTAAGGAACGAGTCGATGCACAGGAGGCCCAAAGAGAAAGTCAGGAAAGGCACTTTTTATTAATGGAATCTGCTCCAGATCCCATTGTAACCTATGATATTAATGGTAATGTTATTTATGTTAATCCCGCTTTTACAAAGGTTTTCGGATGGTCTTTAGAGGAATGTATTACACATAAACTGGATCATTTTGTACCCAAAGAAAACTGGATTGAGACAAAAGCCGGTCTCCATATCCTTCTCTCCGGTAAAGCTGTTAATAATATCGAAACCCAACGATTTTCAAAGCGTGGAGGTATTGTCTACGTGAGTATAAGTGGCGCACCCACAAGGGATAAAAACGGGCAAATATCCGGAACGATTATTATACTTAGGGATATTACCAATTCAAAACGACTGGAAAAACAGTTGATGAAAGTAGGAGATAAAGAAAGGCTGGAGATTGGCCAAAACCTACATGATGATTTATGTCCACATTTGATAGGGATTGCAGGTTTAGTGACTGCGCTAAAGGGTGATTTTGATGCAAAAAATAAAAAAAGCCTTATTTTAGCTGATAAAGTTGTCCATCTGATTGATGATGCAATTGGCAAGACCCGGATTCTTGCAAGGGGTTTATGCCCGGTTCATTTTGTCTCTCATGGCCTGAGTGCTGCGATAGAAGAGTTAATACAATATTTTGAATATATCAGGGAAGTAAAATTTGATATTCAAGTAGATGATTCAATAGAATTTCATGATAATACTATTGCAACTCATTTGTATTATATTGCCAGAGAGGCAGTACATAACGCGGTAAAGCATTCCAATGCCGATAAGATCAAGCTTATTATGCAAAAGGAAAACGAATCTATTCATCTATGTATCCAAGACAATGGCCAAGGGATGGATACAAAGATGAAAACCCGAGGAATTGGATTGCAGATTATGGCATATCGTGCAAAAATCATTGATAGCAGATTTGAAATTTCTTCAGATAAATATGGATCAAGTATTGGCGTATATTTAAAGGATCCATTTACAATAGCTAAGGGTCGACTCAAAAGTTAGTTCACATTCTGTTTTCAAAATACCCGGTGTTTAGGGGTTTTTGTAAACAGATTATGTAAAGTTATTTTTGAGTCGACTCTAAAGGAGAACCTTTGATTCAATGAATAATCCGTTAAATAAAAACCATAAAATTTTAATTGTTGATGATCACCCAATATTTTGCCTTGGGATGGCAGAATTAATTAATAAAGAACCTGACCTTGTTGTCTGTGGAACGGAAAGTACCGCTTCTAAAGCCTGGGATGCAATTAAAAAATATAAGCCTGATCTGGTCATCGTGGATATCTCTTTAAAAGAAAGTAATGGGATAGACTTAGTAGAAGAAATCAAACAGGAGTACCCAGATCTGCCAGCCTTAGTGCTTTCCATGTACGATGAAACTCTATACGCCGAAAGGGCTTTGGTCTCAGGAGCACGGGGTTACATCATGAAACAAAAAGCCATCGAACAGGTAGTTGAAGCCTTGCATTTGGTATTGGCCGGGGATATATATGCAAGTCAGAAAATTAAGGATAAAGTATTTAACAGGCTGATATCTTCTGGTAAACCTGATGACAAATCTTCTTTGGACAAATTAACGAACAGAGAGTTAGAAGTATTTCGACTCATCGGAGATGGTCTCGAATCAAAAGAAATTGCAGAACGCCTTAATTTAAGTATTAAAACGGTGGGAACTCATCGCGAAAATATTAAAGAAAAATTTAATTTAAAACACTATACCGAGCTTGTAAAATTTGCTGTTCATTGGTCACAAAAAATAAAAAAATAAAGCTTTATAGGCTAAGAACCTAGACTCCATCAGATTATCGGCCTTATCAATACCCGGTATTAGCTGATTGTATCAAGACCTCCTCATTGTTAAGAACTAAAGAACACCATATTAGATAAAGGAGTTAGGCTTGATGGACAATCTTCACAATTTGACTATTTTCGATATCTATGAAAAGAATGCACGATATAACGGCAATTCAACAGCTATTCACTGGAAAAAAACAGATACCTCCTATACCGATCTTCTCGAGCAAACTGCCCGGTTTGCACAAGGTCTTAAAAACTTAAATCTTCCAGCCGGAAGCAGAATCGCTGTATTATGTAAAAATCATCCTGTATTTTTTCATCTTTTTGGTGCTGCATCTGCCCTTAACCTTTGCCTGGTTATGATTAACAGGCGCTTGAGCCCTGAAGAAGTCGCTTATATCATTGAAGATACCACGCCATCGATTCTTTTTGCCGACAAAGAAATGGCTGATCAAGCCCACCAGCTTGTAGACCAATTTTCTTTTCTAAATACCTGTTTTATCGTTGATGCAGAAGACCCAGCGGATGACCCTTCATTTAAATTGCTTTATAAAGCGCCCCCCCTTAATGAAACCGTAGCCTGTAAATCTTCTGATCCGTACATAATCATCCACACGGCAGCAGTTCAGGGAAAACCCCGGGGAGCGGTATTGAGCCAGGAAAATATCATCCTGTCCAACCTCCAACTTATCCACGCATATGGTCTTGAGAAATCCACTACCTACTTAAACATTTTGCCCCTGTTTCATATCATGGGCGTCAATTTAGGGTTGGGAACACTTCAAGCCGGTGGTACAAATATATTAGTAGAAAAATTTAATCCCAAACATTCTTTAGACCTTATCCAGGAACAAAAAGTAACCCTTTTTGGTTCCTTCCCACCTATACTGACAAACCTCTTAGACGCCATGGATGATGGTGACACCGATCTTTCAAGCCTTAAAATTGTTGCAGGACTTGAAATGCCTGATACGGCAAAAAAATGGGAGTCAGCCACTGGCTCTACATTCTGGACCATGTATGGTCAAACCGAAACATCAGGTCTGATTACCTTTACCGAATACTTTACAAAACCTGGATCAGCGGGTGCTATTTCACCGCTTGCCAATATTCAAATTACAGATGACAATGATTGTTTTTTATCTTCCGGACAAACAGGGGAAATTGTACTTCAAGGCCCCCTGGTGTTTCAAGGCTACTGGAATGCCGACGAACTGAATGCTTATACATTCAGAGGCGGATGGCATCACACAGGAGACCTTGGCATGATAGATGAGGATTGTTTTTTGTTTTTCAAGGGTCGAAAAGCAGAAAAAGAACTCATCAAACCCGGCGGGGAGAATGTATTTCCGGCGGAAGTGGAAAAAACCATTCTCGAACACGAAGCAGTCAAAGATGTCTGTGTATTCGGAGTTCCGGATCCTAAGTTCGGAGAAGGAATAAAGGCGGTGTGTTCTCTTAATCCAGGTGCAAGGCTGACAAAGACAGATCTGATTAAATTTTGCGGGTCAAAAATTGCCGGATACAAAAAGCCAAGATATGTTGAATTTATCAACGAACTGCCAAAAAATGAAGATGGTGCAGTTGACCGTGAAAAAGTAAAAGCTGAATACGTTTAGAAACATTGCAGTTTTTTTTAAACACAGGTTTATCTTGACACCCAAAGGCGAGATTTACTATGGGTAACACTAAGGTCCCCTGATACTTTTAAAGGTTCCTGACGCTTTATCCGGTAATACTGTCAGCAAAAAATACAGGTTTGTACTTTATCCAGTTTATTTTTTGGATTTATTTTTTTAGTATTATGACTTATTATATTTACATATTATTTTCTAAAAGCTTCAATAAATTTTATATTGGTTATACTACTAATATTTCTCAAAGATTGAGTCAACATAACAATTCAAGCAATACTACTTTTACAAGTAAATATAGACCATGGGAGGTCTTGGAGTAGATTCGTTTTCTATGAGCCAAGAAGTTAGCAGAAGTCGTAGTACTTGAT
>JAKIUJ010000279.1 GCA_021647625.1 Desulfobacula sp. | reverse complement strand
TCCCTGTGATAAAAAAGGGCGCAAACAGGGTAATATTTGATTATTTGCAATTGAAAAGGTTTGGTTTGGCAGAATCTTCACTTCAGGATGGAAGTGTTGTGATAAACAGGCCTTTTTCTATTTTTCAGGAATATAAAAAACAAATAATTGCCATCGCAACAATGATCACTCTCCTTATTTTGACCATTGTTTTTCTGGTTTTGAATATATTACGGCGTACCCGGGCTGAGGAGGCATTGCGGGTGTCGAATGAAAGATTTTTCACGGTATTGAACAGTCTTGATGCGACGATATATGTTTCAGATATGGAAACGTATGAAATCCTTTTTGTTAACAAATATATGATTGAGAGCTTTGGCAGAGACATGACCGGTGAAGTTTGCTGGGAGGCTTTTAGAGGAGAATGCGGGCCATGCCCGCATTGTACGAATAGCCGGTTGCTTGATAAAGATAAAAAGAGTACCGGCGTTTTTGTCTGGCAAGGTAAAAACCCCATCACCGGGAAATGGTACATAAACCATGATCGGGCAATAGAATGGGCCGATGGGCGTATGGTGAAACTTCAGATAGCAACGGATATCACCGAGAGAAAGCAAACTGAAGAGGAATTGAAAAAAAGTGAAGAGCGTTATCGAGAGTACTTTGAAGAAAATATTTCAGGAACCTATATTGCAAGTACCAATGGAAAACTGATCGCATGCAATCAGGAATACAAAAGAATTTTTGGATTTGAAAGTACCCGGCAGGCTCTGGATACGCCCATTGCCAAGCTGGCGGTAGACCCTGATGAGAGAACGGTCTTTTTGAATCTGCTTAAAAAAGAAAAACGAGTGACCGGTTATGAACCTAATTTGAAGAAAATCGATGGAACGTCTGTTCATTTGGTTGAAAATGCTTCAGGCGTTTTTGACGACGATAATAATTTAAAGCATATCAGGGGTTTTTTATTGGATGTGACCGAGCAAAAAAAACTTGAGAGCCAGCTCCAGCAAGCCCAGAAAATGGAGGCCATCGGAACCCTGGCAGGGGGTATAGCCCATGATTTTAATAATATTCTTTTTCCAGTCCTGGGCCATACCGAGATCTTGCTTGACGATATACCAGAAGATAACCCTGTACACGGCACCTTAAAAAAAATATATACCGGTGCGCTCAGGGCAAAAGATCTTGTAAAACAGATTCTTACCTATTCCCGTCAAGACCAGTTTGAACTTAGCACAGTCGCACTTGAGCCGATCGTCAAAGAGGCATTAACATTCATTCGATCTACAATCCCCACAACAATTAAGATCAGTCAGGATATCAGCAGTCATTGTGGAAGTGTCAAAGCGGATGCCACACAGATCCATCAAATCGTAATGAATCTTACAACCAATGCTTATCATGCCATGAATGAAACCGGCGGTGAACTGAAAGTGAGCCTGGAAGAAATTCAAATTGATGAAAATAAACGGATAAGTCATGATATGAAACCAGGCGTTTATATTTGTCTTACAGTAGCAGATACCGGCATAGGTATGGATGAAGAGTTGGCAGGAAAGATCTTCGATCCTTTTTTTACCACCAAAGAAAAGGGTAGAGGCACAGGAATGGGGCTTTCCGTTGTACACGGTATCGTCGCGGGCATGAATGGAATTATACAGGCCCACAGCGAACCTGGTAAAGGAACAAAATTCAAGGTTTATTTTCCAGTGGAAAAAACAATTCTTGATGAACAGAAGAATCAAGCCAAACGACCCATTAAAGGGGGCACTGAGAAAATCCTGCTTGTTGACGATGAGGACGACATCGTCAAAATGGAAAGAAAAATGTTAGAGCGATTAGGGTATCAAGTTGTTTCACATACAAGCAGCGTTGAGGCCCTTAAAGTCTTTCAGGCAACTCCCGGCAAATTTGATTTTGTTATAACAGATATGGCAATGCCCGACATGCCCGGAGAAAAACTGGCCGCCGAATTGATTAAAATACGACCGGACATTCCTGTATTGCTTTGTACAGGTTTCAGTGAAAATATGTCAGAGCAAAAGGCGGCATCTTTGGGGATTAAGGCATTTTTAATGAAACCGATAGCTATGAAGGATCTTGCCGGAAAGATGCGTGAAGTACTGGATGAAAAAAAGAAGAGGATTAATTGAAAATATTTTTAAACGTCGTATGCTTTTTATCAGTCCTGCCCCCAATATGGCACAGCCGCCGACATTATTGACCAGCAGATGGCGAACTTAATTGTTTTGCAAAAATTATAAGAAAAAGATTCAATCTAATCCGGATAGCCCTAAAAATTTAGAGCGTATTCGTTTTAAGTGTTTTAACAATTGTTCTTTTCTGGCTTTCCCTACTTTTGAAGGGGTTTGGGATGTTAAAAGATCTGACAGGGAAGACAGGTCATCGATGATAGACATGACCTCTTGGTGCCATTCCTGGTGATCCATCTTCAGCATATTGAAGTACCACAACCGAAAGGTGAGTGAGTACAAACGGTCGGACATTTCTGTTAGAAAAGGATTCCCGCAGCCTTCGTGGAACAACTGCTTAATACGCATATCGAGGTTGCCAAGCGCCTTTGGGTTTTTTTGATCAATCAGTTTTTTGCATTCAAGCTCTATTTTATTAAGGGATGTAAGATTGTCGGCAGTAAATCGCTGGGCAGCCATTGTACCAATCACAGATTCAAGTTCGAGGCGGGCCTGGAAGACATTGGTAATGGTGTTTAATTCCAGTTCCATGACAAGGATACCTGTTCTGGGCAAAATTTTAATCAAATGCTCCCATTCCAGGCGAAATAGCACTGTGCGAAGCGGTGTCCGGCTGACACCAAACTCTCTTGCCAGTTCCTGTTCTTTTAGTATTTGGCCCGGTGTATAGTCAAGAAAGACAATTCTCCGGCGCAATGTATTGTAAATTTTTGTGTTCATTTAAAGTTTGGGTGTGCCTGTTAATGTTATCCTTATTGGTATACCTAAATAATACTAGTTTATATACTGAGGGTTCCTTTAAGTCAAACCAATTCACTTGGGAGAAATAAGGAAAATGAAAAAGAATTGACATTTGATGTTTTTATGGTATACCAAAAAAATACTAAACAAATATTCATAAAGGCGGAACACATATGACACACAGGAATATAAGACAAGGCCTTTGGGAAGCCACTGCAACGGCAAAACCGAAAATTTCAACAATAATGGTTAGTCATACCACGGATGTTGCCATTATCGGTGCCGGATACACAGGGCTTTCAGCAGCACTGCATCTTGCTCAAATGGGAAAAGAATGCGTTGTCCTTGATGCCATGGATATTGGCCACGGCGGGTCCGGCCGGAATGTGGGGCTCGTCAATGCAGGACTCTGGCTGATGCCGGATATATTGTTAAAACTTGCAGGACCCGAATACGGGAAAAAACTGATTCAGGTTCTTGGAAATTCCCCTGATCTGGTGTTTGATTTGATCAGGGCGCATTATATTGACTGTGATCCTGTACGGACGGGAACTTTGCATTGCGCTGATTCAAAAAGAGGTTTAAAAGCTCTTCAACAAAGAGAAGAACAATGGCTGAAACGGGGGGCGCCAGTGAGGTTGCTGGGCCGAAAAGAGACTGTCATCAAAACCGGCAGTACCAGTTTTTATGGGGCATTGCTCGATAAAAGAGCCGGTACTATCCAGCCATTGTCCTATGCCAACGGGCTCGCCAATGCCGCATTAAAGGCAGGCGCAGCTATTTATAACAAGTCCCCTGTGACCAGTTTTGAAAAGCTTAAGGGAGGTTGGAAGTTAAAAACCCCAAAGGCAACTTTAACGGCAAAATCCGTTATTATCGCAGCGCCTGCGTATCCCAGCCATGCCGTATCATCAAACCAGAGATCGACCATACGGATGAATTTTTTTCAGTTTGCCACTCCTCCGCTGTCCAAGGAACTTTTAAAGACCATATTGCCCGAACGTCAGGGTGCCTGGGATACAAACCTGATCTTGTCCTCCTATCTCCTGGATTCCGCCCGAAGGCTGATTGGCGGCAGTGTCGGAA
>JAKIUJ010000039.1 GCA_021647625.1 Desulfobacula sp. | reverse complement strand
GGTTTACAGTGTTGCCCAAAAAATGCGCCGATTGAATAAAAACATGCGGGCTGTCTTTGATTATTTAAAAATGACTCGGAACAGCTGCCACTCATAGGATGTTTGCTCTTAGCATAAATTTACCGTGACAAGGGTTTCCCTAGGGCTAACGCATGTAACTTTTCCATATTTATGATTTCAGGTAGTTAGGTTTTGAAGGTAAACGCAAATGAAATTATCGTTTTGCACAAGTACCTGTAAAATAAAGAATTAAAATTCATGCCAAGTTTACATGCGTTTACCCTGGGGTTTCCCCCATGCTTTCTTGCACTTCTCAGTCAAATAATATAAAGAAAGTGAAAAATGAAATTTTACAGGTTTGCAGGTTTAAAAGATGGATAAAGATAAGATATTTGCAACAAAGAAAGAAAAGGTAACTCCCTTTCGGTTTAATAAAGCCGTCACCCTGGTGTTTGATGATATGCTTAATCGATCTGTGCCGCTCTATCAGGAAAGTATACAGCGCCAGGCACAATTGACTAAATATTTTTATCAAAAAAAAACTCGCATATACGATCTTGGGTGTTCCCACGGCAATCTGGGCATCCGTATATTGAATGAAATAAAGGAGTCGTCCTTTTCCATGGTGGCCGTGGACAGCTCTGTTCCCATGGTTGAAAAGTATTCCAAAAGGCTTAAACTTTACACGGCCTGCTCCAACGTTGATCTTGTATGCGGATTTTTAGAGAATGTAAAAATCAAAAATGCTTCTGTTGTATTGATCAATCTGACACTTCAGTTTTTAAAGCCGGAAACCCGGGATGATTTGATAAAAAAGATATATAAAGGAATGGCACCGGGTGGGGTATTGCTGTTAACAGAAAAAATTATTCAAGCTTCATCTCAGTTCGATGCTTTGCAGTTAAATTTTTATGACCGGTTCAAACGAGAGAATGGCTATTCGCAATTAGAAATCAGTCAAAAAAGAGATGCCCTTGAAAAGGTGTTGATCCCGGATACCATTCAAATTCATGAAGATAGATTTTCAAAGGCTGGGTTTTCATCTTTTGATGTTTGGCTTAAATGGTTTAATTTTGCGTCTATGATGGCAATCAAATAACGGAAATATATAAACATGGAAAGACTGCTTCACCATTCCACCCGATTGAAACTTGATCATTGTAAAGATGCCTTAAAAAGATTGATTGAGGAAAAAAGAGAATTCTTAGACAATGCAAAAGGTAATTTTGCAAAATTTAAAACCGTAGTTGATAGTATCCCGCAATTAACTCCCAGCCGTATCAATCTTGACTCGTCTGCCATAATCATCGGCCAGTCATCCGACTTAACGGATAAAGAACAAACGCTTCTGGCACAAAAGCTTGAACACCTGTGCCCCTGGCGTAAAGGTCCTTTTAATCTGTTTGGTGTTAACATTGATTCCGAATGGCAGTCATGGATGAAATGGGAACGTCTGGTGCCCCATATTGAATCTTTAAAGGGCCGGAAAATACTTGATATCGGTTCCAGCAATGGATATTATATGTTCAAAATGGCCGGGTTTGATCCGGCAATGGTGTTGGGCGTTGAACCCCAGAGTTCTTTTTATTTTCAGTACCTGGCAATCCAGAAACTGCTGAATCAAAAAAATGTGTATTGTCTTCCTGTTACCCATGATCAATTGCCTAAAATGGACAGATATTTTGATACTGTTTTTTGCATGGGGGTTTTATACCATCGAAAATCACCTGTCCGGATGCTTAAAGAGATCTGTGACTCCATACGTCCGGGGGGTGAGTTGGTTCTGGAAAATCTTGTTATTGATTCAAAACAGAACATGTGTCTATTTCCAAAAATCAGGTATGCAAAAATGCGAAATATTTTTTTTATTCCGGATCTTTTAGCAATGGAGTCCTGGCTTTTAAGGGCCGGATTTACCAATATCCGATGTGTGGATGTCACAAAAACATCTGTCAAAGAACAGCGAAAAACCAAATGGATTAGCACAGAGACCTTAAAGGATTTTTTAGATCCAAATGATTCTGAAAAAACAATTGAAGGGTATCCTGCACCTGTCAGGGCTATCTTTATTGCCACGGCTTCCTGAGCAAAAAAACACTAAAAAATAAAAATTGTGTTTCAACCCTTTTTTGCTTTTGGACATCCTGATATCAGGTCAATGATGATTGTCTTGTGATTTAAGATAATAGTACTGGATCGGATTCAACGCCCATTACATAGTGTTGCTGGTTCCTTTCAAAGAAAATGATCCCCTCAAGATAAGCTACATTTCCCACTGTTTCATGGGCAAGCCCCAATTTGAACTCCTTAATCGTGTAGATGTTCCAGTCATGTGAAACACAAAGTATGATTTGATCTGTTTTTTGACTTTCAAGATGGTCGGTCATCACTTTGCACAATCGGTCAGAGGTCAGGCCAGGATTGTCAATGATGGTTTCATTTACTTTATTGTCAAACCAGTCCCGCAAAAACTGAGGATTGCCGTGTTTTTCAACTAAAGCGATTATTTTTTCAATATCGTTAATATAAAAGGGCGACAGTTTTTTTTGGATTTGTGTATGGGCCAGTTGGTGGAGATGGCGGCTGGTGTTTCCCTTGTCTATCAGGTAGGCTGTTTCGATGCACCTTCCAATAAAACTTGTGTAGAGCTTTGGTTTTAAATGTTTTGGAAGTGCTGCTCCGAAATCGTATGCCAGAGTTTTACCGGGAATCGTTAATCCCATGAAGGGCTCCAGGTCTGGGTCTTGTGAATATAAACGTTCGGAATGGCGGATCATAACGCTGAATTTATTTATGCCATCCTTAATTAATTTATTTATGGCACCAAGGGTTTGCCGGGCTTTGTCGTCATAGTGTCTTGACATGGGGAAAAAATTACTCCTAAATCTGATCGTGTCAGGGTAAAATCATGCCAAAGTTACATGCGTTTACCCTGGCTGATCGGGTTCTTTTTATTGAATAATCTTCTTACTCTATGGTATATGAGCTGTCAAGCATTCTGGATCTCTAATGGAGTTATTTAAATGGTAAATAAAACAGCAGCACTTGCAGTGGAACCAACGCTGTCTGCATTGGGAAAGAGTATTTTGTGAGTCTTACCGAATATATACAATCTCTCAAAGCCTATAAAGGGTTTGCAGGAGATGTCGTCTGTCACAAAACCATATCTCCAGCACCTTGTGTTTTTGCTTCAAAAGAGCCGGAACTCAACCATGACATATCCGCCATCCTGGCATTTTTGGGTATCAAAAAACTATACCGCCATCAACAACACGCCATTGATATGATAAAAAAAGGTATTCATACCGTCATCGCAACCCCTACGGCCAGCGGTAAGTCTCTTATTTATAATCTGCCGGTTATTGACTCGTTGTTTGAAGATCCAAATTCACATGCCTTGTATTTGTTTCCATTAAAAGCTCTGGCAAGGGATCAGTTGGAAACGGTTCAGGGTCTGTTATGGCTGGCTGGAGAGAAAATTCTTGGCGAAAAACAGCTGACAGCCGCAGTCTATGACGGGGATATTACATCCTATCAAAAGGCTAAAATAAGAAGAACTCCGCCAAATATTTTGATGACAAATCCGGAAATGCTTCATTTGGCCATGCTTGCGCATCATCATCTCTGGGAAGATTATTTTAAAGATTTAAAATATGTTGTCGTGGATGAAGTCCATACCTATAGAGGGGTTATGGGATCAAACATGGCCTGGGTTTTCCGGCGGCTTTTAAGAATATGTGAGTTTTATGGATCCCACCCGGTGTTTATCTTTTGTTCCGCCACCATTGCCAACCCGGCTTCTCTTGCACACAAACTGACAGGCCTTTTTGTTCAAGTGGTAGATGAATCCGGATCACCATCGGGTAAAAAACATGTGATTCTGATGAGAGGGCTGGAAGGCTCTGCCCAGACAGCTATTGCTCTTATTCATGCTGCCGTTCACAGGAATCTAAGAACCATTGTGTATACCCAGTCCCGAAAAATTACCGAGCTGATTGCCATCTGGGCTTCCCAAAAGGCAGTCAAGTTTTCTGATCGTATCAGTGCATACCGGGCTGGTTTTTTACCCGAAGAGAGAAGAGAAATTGAAAGAAAACTGTCCTCCGGAGAACTTTTGGCTGTTATCTCCACCAGCGCTCTTGAGCTTGGGATTGATATCGGCAATTTGGATTTGTGTGTGCTGGTCGGATATCCCGGCACCATGATGTCAACCTGGCAGCGGGCAGGCAGGGTGGGACGAAACGGTAAAGATTCAGCGCTAATTTTGATTGCCCATGAAGATGCCCTGGATCAGTATTTTATCAATCATCCTGATGTGTTTTTTAATATGCCCCCGGAAAAAGCATTGATTAATCCTGAAAATGAGGTGATTTTAAAAAATCATCTGGAATGCGCAGCAGCAGAACTGAGTCTTAAAATATCAGAACCCTTCCTTGGTAATGAATTGATTCAAAAAGCCCTGTCAACGCTTGAATATTCCGGCAAACTTTTAAGAAGCAAACAGGGAAATTTGTGGTACGCATCCAGAAGATCTCCCCACAGAGAGGTCAGTCTCAGGGGAACCGGAAAAAGCCTGCCCATTTTTCTTGGGGAAACAAAAATTAATCTGGGAGATATTGACCGGCATAGGTCTTTCTTTGAAACCCATGAGGGAGCTGTCTATCTCCACCGGGGCAAATCTTATGTGATTACCCTTTTTGATCATGAAAAAGGGATTGTCCAGGCCAAGCGAAAAGACGTCCATTATTATACAAAAGCACGATCCGGTAAATCGACAAGTGTCATAAAACAAACAGGGGTTTGCTGGGTAAACAGTACAAAGATAGGATTCGGCACCTTGAAAATTACCGAGCAGGTCACAGGATTCGACAGACATCTGGTGTCCAGTCAGAAGTCCATCGGCATTGTTCCCCTTGATTTGCCGAAACTTGAGTTTGAAACTGAAGGTCTGTGGATAGAAATACCGGATCACATAAGGGATAAAATCGAATCTGATCGTCTTCATTTTATGGGTGGAATTCATGCCCTGGAACATGTAGCCATCGGTATCATGCCATTGCTGGTCATGACGGATAGAAATGATTTAGGCGGTATCTCCATTCCCTTTCATGCACAGATCGGCAAGGCTGCTGTATTTATTTATGATGGTATCCCCGGTGGTCTCGGGTTGTCACGAAAGGCATTTGAACAATCCCAATTATTTCTTGAAAGAACCTTTGAAATCATACGTTTCTGCCCGTGTGAAACCGGCTGCCCAGCATGCGTTCATTCGCCAAAGTGCGGTTCAGGGAATCGACCCATTGATAAATTTTCATCTCTTAAGCTGCTTGAGATGATGCTGGTAAAAAAGCCGGCACATATTGGAAGCCATACGGCGACTTCACAGTATTTTTTAAAACAACCGAATGCATCTTTAATAAAAGAGCCCATAAGTGCCATGGAGCAAAATAAAAAGACCGGTATTCTACCTGGAAATATAAGATACGGGGTGCTCGATATTGAGACCCGACGATCTGCCAAAGAAGTAGGCGGTTGGAATAAAGCCGAAAAAATGGGCGTCAGCTGTGCCATTTTATATGATTCTCAAACAAATAGTTTTCAAGAATATTTACAAAAGGATATGGAAATACTGCTGAAAGATCTTTTACAATGTGATTTGATCATCGGGTTCAATATTATTAAATTTGATTATAAGGTATTGTCCGGGTTGCTGGATTTTAATTTTCACAAACTGCCTACTCTGGATATTTTAATACAAGTTCACAAACGATTGGGATATCGGCTTTCCTTGGATCATCTGGCTGGCCAGACCCTGGGTGTACAAAAAAGTGCAGATGGCCTGCAAGCCCTTGAATGGTGGAAACAAGGGGAAATTGAAAAGATTATTTCCTATTGCAAACAGGATGTAAAAGTCACCCGGGATTTGTATTTGTTTGGAAAAAAAAACCGACATTTAATTTTTAAAAATAAAGCAAAAAATCAAGTCAGAGTCCCTGTTGATTGGTGAAATAACTAAAAAAATGTTGATTTTCCCAAAACTCTGAATTAATGTGGCAAAAATTATAACCGGTATTGATGAACGGTTTTTAAAATCTGAACTGATTTTAATGGGGTGATAAATGAAAAATGCTATTTTTATAATATTGTTTTCTTTGTTGTGTTTTTTTGTAAGCAGCAGTTTTGCCGAAGACAATTTATACATAGGCTCAAAAGCCTGCAAAGACTGCCATGAAAAAGAGTATTCAAATTATTTTAAATATGCAAAAAAAGCAAAATCTTTTGAAAGCATAAGGAAAATGGAAAAAAAATTGACGCCCGAAGAGTACCAGACCTGTTTTGAGTGTCACACCACAGGCTATGGTAAAAAAGGCGGATTTATTTCCGAGGCAAAAACACCGGAACTGATGGATGCCGGATGTGAGGTTTGTCATGGGCCGGGAAGTCTTCATGCAGAGAGTGAAGATCCTGAATTAATTACACGAGAGATGAGTATGGAAAATTGCAATACCTGTCACAGCAAAGATCGGATTGAAGCCTTTGATTTCAAACCCCTCTTATTTGGCGGCGCGCATTAGAAAATCGGAGAAAATGGGTTTATGTTTAAAATGATATATAATTTTATTAATCAGAGACTTTGGCTGCGCGTTCTCATTCCTGTATCCGTGATCGTTATTTTTGTTGTCGGAACCAATCTTTGGTATAATATTACCTTCCAGGCAAAATCGGGGGAGAATCAGCTTAAAAATCAGAACATGATGCTGGCAAAAGCCGTTGAAGGCGGGATGTTTGATGCACTTGCCGTTGGAGATAATGATACCGTTAGAAGTCAGTTCAAACGATTGAAAAAAAAAGTGCAGGACTTGAAGGTGTTTGTATATGATTTTAAAGGTATTGTGTCCTTTTCTACAGATGCAGCGAGTGTTGGAGAGAATGTGGAAAAATTTCTTGATGATGCGGCTATTGCAGATACAAGCCTTATGTTAAAAAATGGCGTTGCTTCAGATAACTCTTTTCATGTTAAGATGGATGATGAGTCATTTCTGGTGGAAAATGCGCCCATTTTAAATGAGCAGCGATGTTTTCATTGTCATGGCACTGCACGTAAAGTGTTGGGTGGTATTTCCGTTTTCTCTTCGGAAACTGCTGTTCGAGATGCCATTAAACAAGGAAAAATGGTAAGCATTATCATCGGAGTTGTGGGACTGGGTATAATTATTTTGTTTGTATGGGTGTTTTTCCATTTCATGGTGAATAAAAAAGTGACCATGGTGCTGGATGCCACCTCAAATATGAGACAAAAAGATTTTACACATACCTATGATATAAAACAAGGTGATGAGATTAACCATATTCTGGCAAGAATTGATATGGTCACTCAAGACTTGAGACAGACGTTTAAACAGGTGTCTACTAATTCGGACACTATTTTTGGATCTGCATCGGAGTTGTCCCAAATTTCAGAAAGTTTAACCAATGCCAGCCTGGATGCGACTCAAAAAGCAACAACCGTTTCAGCAGCAGCCGAAGAGATGAGTATTAATAATCAATCAATTGCCACTTCCATGGAGCAGTCCACGGATTCTTTAAATGCCATTGCATCTGCGATTGAACAGATGAGTGCAACCGTGAGTGAAATTGCTTTGAATGTCAATTCTTCCAAGGAGATCACACAAAATGTGGTTGAGGGCTTTGACATGATTACCCAGGTTGTGAATGAACTTGGAGAGCGAGCAAACGATGTGGATCTGGTCACCGATGAAATTCGTTCTATTGCAGAGCAAGTAAGCATGCTGGCACTTAATGCCAAAATTGAGGCTGCAAGAGCCGGAGAAGCCGGCAAAGGATTTGCCGTCGTTGCCCAGGAGATTACAGAACTTGCAAATGACACAAATAATTCCACCATAGAGGCTGATGAAAAACTTAAATGGATCAAGGATAAAGCACATGAAATGGCAAAGAAAGTTGCCGGTTTAACTGCCATTGTGCAGGAGTCTGATGATGCCATGTCAAGTATTGCAGCAGCTGTGGAAGAACAAAATGCTACCACCCGGGAGATTGCAAAAAATATAAATGATGTATCTTCCGAGATTTCCGACGTGAATATCAACGTCACACAAGGTGCGGATGTTGCAGCAGAAATTGCCAAAGAGATCACTATTGTTGAGCAGGGATCAAAAGATGTGCAGGAGAACAGTAATCGACTCAACGATAATGCCATGTCACTGTCTGCCATGGCTGAGAACTTTATGGAGTTGATGAAAAAATTTAAAGTGTAAATTTTGTGATCTGATCAACGATTTTTTGTAATACGTTTCCTGCCTTTTCTCTGATTAATACATCACTGACCGAATCATACGGTGTGTCAGAAAGATTGATGATGACAAGGAATGCCCCGGAGTTTTCAGCATACTCAGGCATTAGTGCTGCGGGTTGAACAAGCAGAGTTGATCCCACCACAATAAAAACATCACTTTTCGAAGAGAGTATGGCAGCCTTTCGGGTCTCTTCTACAGGCATGGCCTGTCCAAATGAGATGGTATCCGGTTTTAAAAATCCGGAACAGGAACATTGTGGGGAAAGATTTCCAATATCAAGTATTTTTTTTGCATCTTCCCATGAAAATAATTTTTTGCAGCTCATGCATCGAACCCTGCGGGTATTGCCGTGAAGTTCAATAATTTTATCATCGGGAATACCCGATGCCTGGTGAAGCCCATCAATGTTTTGTGTGATCAACGCATTTAATAATCCCATTTTATGGAACGTGGCAATGGCTTTATGACCCGTGTTGGGTGCAGCATTGGATAAGCCCTTTTCCATATCCAGCCGTTGCCCCCAATATCTGATCCTGGCTTTTTCCGACGACATGAATTCATCAAAATAAACCGGCGAAAATTTATCCCAGATGCCGCCCTGGCTCCTGTAATCCGGGATACCGCTTTCAGTGGAGATACCGGCCCCTGTGAACACCACAAGACGTTTGGATGTTTTTATTTTTTCTGCGACTGTTTTTATTTTTTTATTCAGTCTTGATTTTTCATCCGGTCTTATTTTTTTTTCCATGAAAGCCCCCGTGTTTTAATCTGGTCATAAAGGATATGGATTTCCGGTATCTTTAATACCGATCCTGTAACAAAGAAAAGGATAATAAATTCAATGCCGGAAATCGCTGTGATTAAAAAAGCGCCCCCCAAAGAGGATGAATCAAATATTAAACGCAGACAGTATACAGAGGCAAAAAGCGGTATACCGATCAAGACACTGACCGGGACCATTTTAATTAAAAAATGATAAACGTGTCTCTTGGCTTTATTGTTGCTTTTTTTGTTCCAGCATTCATAGAGAACAAAGGATTGTGCCATTACGGATATCGATATTCCTATGGCCACCCCTTTTGCACCGAGTGTTCTCATTAATAAGTAAATTACAGGTAAAGAAGCAAGGACACACAGGGTAGAAATGATGGCAGGAAATAAGGTGTTCTTTGTGGCATAATATCCCCTTGAGACAATATTTTGTGCGGCAAATGCAAATGCACCCGCCATAAAAAAAGGTAAAATTCAAGCAGTGACAACAGTGGCATTGACATCAAATTTACCCCGCTGGAACAGTATGGTAATGATTTCATGGCTTGTGACCATAAAAAATGCGGAAAAAGGTATAACCAGAAAGATATATTTTAAAGTTTTATTCAGTAATTGGTTTAATTTAGCTAAATCATTATTTTGAGCCAGTTTTGCCATATAGGGATAAGAGGCTACTCCAACGGCCTGCCCGAAAAGTCCGACCAGAATAAACATCACACGAAGTGAATAGTTCAATGCTGCAATGCTGCCGGAAGACAAAAAAGAGCCAAAATATTTTAATAAAATTTCTGTTGAAAAAGTCATGGTAAGGCCCACCATCAAAGGCAGGGTCAGTTTAACATATTTAATAACATCGGGATGGTTAATACGGAAAACAGGTGAATATTTTGCCCCAAGCTTTTTAGCCCCCCATATCTGGAGGGCAAAGTTGCCAATAAAGGCCCCGCCAAGAACTCCCCAGGCAAACCCCTCCATACCCATATAAGGTCCCAGAAAAATGCCACCCAGAATTATCACAAAATTATAGATCAAAGGAGCCAGTGCCGGGATAAAAAACTTTTCATTGGCAAATTGGATGGCCATCAATAACCCGCCTGTGAAAAAGAAAAATTGGGCCGGCATAATAATCCGGGTCATTTTTACAGCAAGAACAAAGGTGTCGGCATCATTTAGTCCCGGTGCAAATATTCGGACAAGCTCCGGCGTCCATATCATGGCAAGCCCGATTAAACAGATTAAGACGATCCCAAAGGTGTTCAGGATAAGGGAAAAAACACGATATCCGTCTTCATGTCTGCCTGTTGTTAAATAGTGTGAAAAAATAGGGATAAAGGTGATGGACAAAAATCCGCTTGCCACCACATGATTCAAAATTTCCGGAAGGATAAATGCAATTTGATAGGCGTCCACCGAGGATTGAACACCACCGATCCCTGCAATTGTCATTTCCCTGAAAACACCTATGATACGACTGGCAAACACTGATGCCATCATAATCATTGAAGCAAATCCGACTTTTTTTAATGTGGCCTTATTTGTCATAACATGTTTCACTGAATATTCTATTGATTGTTCTACTGGTTACGCCACAGAGTGACAACTTTTGATCCCATCCATTGACTCACATGTCCTGCCCTAATGCAGTACTGTTGACAGGCTTTATCATAAAGGTTTAGCAAAGAAAAGTATTGCTTTATTATATTGTTTGACTTGGATTGAGTTTGCAGAATATAGTGTGGCAAAATTTGATGAAATTTTTTTTAAAAAAAATAAGGAAATGAAGTAATGATAACAAAACTTGGGATTTATTCCTTGATTACCGGTTTGTTTATCGGTCTTTTTAGTGGGATTTCAAGCTTTATGGTAGCTGAAAATATCTGGGTTAATTTAACATTTTCAAAAATTTTGGGTGAAGACAAAACAGAATCCATTGTTACATTTTTTAGCTCTGTTGCCGTTCAAGATTCGCTGGATTATTTTTTTTACGACCTTCCTGTATTTCTCTTTACCATCGGCCTTGGTATTCTACTTTTGTTGATCAGCCTTTTTCTTAAAGATCATCAAAAGTGAAACCGACCTCTATTGATCTGGACGTACTGTGTAGATGATGTGATTAAGGCACAGCATTCAGGGGCAGGGGACTATTTGAAAAAACCTTTTTCTCTCGAAAAATATAGGACTTGCAATAAAAAAAGAATTATCAGACAGGAAATAAAGAGATGAAAATCCAAAATACTTTTTTATCCGTATCAAGAAGACAATTTCTAAAATATGGGGTTGCTGCGTCTGCTTTGGCTGCATCTCCATTTATGATTTCCGGGTGTGCCATTGATCCGGTCACCGGAAAAAAACAATTAATGATGGTTTCTGCCAAGCAGGAAATTGGAATAGATAAGCAAAATTCTCCCCATCAGTTCTCTTCTGATTATGGTATCACCCAGGACAAGGCTATCAATCGATACGTATCTGATGTGGGTAAAGGACTGCTGCCCTTTGTTCATCGGCCGGAGATGCCCTATAATTTTAATTGTGTAAATGCAAATTATATTAATGCCTACGCTTTTCCCGGCGGAACCATAGGTATCAGCCGGGGTATTTTATTGCAATTGGACAATGAGGCTCAACTGGCCTCCTTAATTGGCCATGAACTAGGTCATATCAATGCCAGACACTCGGCTGAACAGATGTCTAAAGGACAGCTTTCTTCTATTCTTGTTGGTGGATTGTCCATTGCAGCCAGTACTCAAGGATCAGGGCTCGGCGAGTTGACTCAGCAACTGGGGATGCTGGGCCAGGGGCTTTTATTGTCGAAATACAGCCGGGATAATGAACGGGAAGCAGATTATCTTGGCAATGAGTATATGGTCAGGGCCGGATATCCTTCTGCCGGCTTTGTTGATTTGATGGAGATGCTCAATTCTTTGAATAAAGAAAAGCCCAGCTCCGTCCAAATTCTTTTTTCCACCCACCCAATGAGTTCCGAACGTCTTAATGCAGCATTGTACAGAGAAAGAGGGATTTATGCACAATCTGCAGAATATTCCTTAAAACGGGATCGGTATATGGACAGGATAGCTTCTTTAAGGGCGGATCAAAAAGGTATCGAGCTGTTACAAGTCGGTGAAAAATATATGGCCAAAAAACAATATGATAAAGGTCAGCAATCATTCAAAAAAGCAATAAAAATAATGCCGGGCGATTATACGGCACATGTGTTGACAGCCAAAGCCATGCTGGCCAGAAAGAAATATAAGCCGGCCCTTTTATATGCTAATAAAGCCCAAAAATTATATTCCAGTGAAGCCCAGGCATACTATATTGCAGGGTTTGCAAATTTATCGCTTGAAAAATTTGACAGAGCTTATAAAAAATTTGACAAATGTGATCACTTGCTGCCTGGAAATCCACAGGTAACTTTTTATAAAGGCTTTTGTCTGGATAAAAATGGAGACAAAAAACCCGCAGCACAAAATTATATAAGATATCTAAAGACGGTTCGACAACCCAATAAATATTCCAGGTATGCATATATACGTCTTAAAGCGTGGGGATATGCCAACTAAATAAATTATGAAGTATTCAAGCCTTAAACAATACGTCGATGTTTTAAAAAAAGAAGGTGAACTTGTAACGATTGATACACCGGTGGATCCCGATCTCGAGATGGCAGAAATTACCCGCCGGGTCTTTGAAGCCCGGGGGCCTGCGCTTTTGTTCACCCGGATTAAAACTTGTAAATTTCCAGCCCTGTCGAATCTTTTTGGAACCTGGGATAGAACACAAACAATTTTTGAACCGCAACTTTCCCAGGTGAAAAGTCTTGTGGATATAAAATCCGACCCGGGTTTGGTGCTGAAGTCACCGAGAACGCTTTTTAACAGTTTGCCCGCGTTATTTCATTCGTTTCCGATAAAAAAAAGATCAAATGCAAAAGTATTAGAACGTTCCTGCAGCATTACCGACCTTCCCATGATAAAATGCTGGCCCGGGGATGGCGGTGCCTTTATTTTGCTGCCCCAGGTGTTTTCCAAGGATCCGGAGCAAAATTCTATTTTCACTTCCAATCTTGGCATGTATCGGATACAGATTAGTGGAAATGAGTATGATCCCGGAAATGAAATCGGATTGCATTATCAATTACATCGCGGGATTGGTAACCACCATAAAAAAGCTATAGAGAGAAACCAGGCCCTGAGGGTGAGTATTTTTATTGGTGGTCCGCCGGCGCACACACTTGCCGCTGTCATGCCATTGCCTGAAGGTATTCCTGAAATAGCTTTTGCCGGGGCGCTGGCCGGGCAAAATTTTAAGTATACCCATGTGGACGGGCATCTGGTGGCAGCAGATGCAGATTTTTGTATAACAGGCATTGTAGTACCGGGAAAAACAAAAAAAGAAGGTCCTTTTGGAGATCATTTAGGCTATTATTCCATGGCCCATGAGTATCCCTGCTTAAGGGTTACCGGGGTATACCATAGAAAAGATGCCATTTTCCCGTTTACCGTGGTTGGACGTCCTCCCCAGGAGGATACTAACTTTGGCCGGCTCATCCACGAGATAACAAAGGTTGCAGTCAAACAGGCCATCCCCGGTGTGACCGCAGTAAATGCTGTTGACGATGCGGGTGTTCATCCATTGTTGCTGGCTAAAGCGCACGAAAGATATGTCCCTTATGAGCAAAGAGCCCCCAGGGAGCTTTTAACCCATGCAAACCAGATTCTGGGGACAGGTCAGCTGTCCTTGGCAAAATATTTGTTCATTTGTGCCCATGAGGATGCACCGAAATTGGATGTGAATGATGAAAAGGCTTTTTTTATTCATATGTTGGAGCGGGTCGATTTTCATCGGGATATTCACTTTTTAACCAAAACCACCATGGATACGCTGGATTATTCAACCCGGGATATCAATCAAGGCTCAAAGCTTGTGATGGCTGCGGCAGGGGAGAAAAAGCGACATCTTGGAATTGGTCTTCCAAAAGATTTTTCGCTTCCTGACACGTTTTGCCATGCAACCCTTGTTGCTCCGGGAATGGTTGTTCTTAATGGACCCGGCTTTTATACATATCCCAAGGCAAAAATTCAGATGAATCAGTTAAAAAAGTATTTACAAACCCGTAACGACTTGTCCGCTCTGCCTTTGTTTGTGGTTGTTGATGATGCCGAATTTGCAGCAGGCTCATTTGCAAATTTTTTATGGGTGACCTTTTTAAGATCCAATCCTTCCCATGATATGTACGGGGTAAATGAAAAGACGATGTTTAAACATTGGCAGTGTGACCCCCCCCTGATTATTGATGCCCGGATTAAACCATTTCATGCAAAGGCATTGACGCCGGATAAGAAAATTGCACAAAAAGTGGATAAAATGGGGCAGCATGGTGGAGAACTTTTTGGGATTATTTAATGTTTAGGGCTCACTCCCCCCCCCGTCGACTAAATAACTTCTTATCTGTCTGAGTTAACAAGCAAAAAACTGCCTTGACAAGGCGAAAACATAATGTAATAGAAGAGACAGTCTGATCCATTTTTATTTAATGAACGGTGTTTAATAACTTAATTACTAAGGAGGAAAGTCCATGGGTGAAAAGTCAAGGGAGGAGTACTGGCAGAGAAATATTAAGCTGGTAACCCAGTGTCTTGTCGTATGGTTTGTTGTTTCTTTCGGGTTCGGTATTTTACTGGTTCATCCGCTTAATGCAATCTCCATCGGAGGATACAAGTTAGGGTTTTGGTTCGCGCAGCAAGGATCAATTTACATCTTTGTGGGATTGATTTTTTTCTATTCCAACAGGATGGGTAAATTGGATAAAGAATTTGGCGTTGAAGAAGAATAAAAGTTGACCAAAACAAAAAAGGAGATAGACAATGAGTTTGACAGTATTGACGTACCTTGTTGTTGGAGCGACTTTTGCTCTTTATATTTACATTGCGATCAGGTCCAAGGCCAAAAATACCGGTGACTTTTATGTGGCCGGTAAAGGCGTTCATCCTGTTCTCAATGGTATGGCCACAGGCGCAGACTGGATGTCTGCGGCATCCTTTATTTCCATGGCGGGCCTCATTGCATTTTTAGGGTATGATGCATCTGTTTATTTAATGGGTTGGACAGGCGGGTATTGCCTTCTTGCAATGCTTCTTGCTCCCTATTTAAGAAAATTCGGAAAATTTACGGTTTCAGAATTTATTGGTGAAAGATACTATTCCAATACAGCAAGAATGGTTGCAGTAGGATGTCTTATCACGGCTTCGGTCACCTATGTTATAGGTCAGATGAAAGGCATTGGTGTTGTTTTTTCCAGATCTCTCGGGGTTTCCTTTGAGGTTGGGATTTTGATTGGTATGATCATTGTTTTTATCTACGCCGTTTTCGGCGGGATGAAAGGGGTTACCAATACCCAGATTGCACAATATTGTGTTCTTATTTTTGCCTACTCTGTTCCTGCAATATTTATTTCTCTTACCCTTACAGGCGTGCCCATTCCGCAATTGGGTCTTGGAAGTACAATGGCAGACGGCAGTGGGATTCACATGCTGGATAAACTGGATCTTATTTTGGTGGATTTAGGCTTTGCGGCCTACACGGCCCAGAAGATGTCAACGCTTAATGTGCTCTTTTTGACCATGTCGTTGATGATCGGTACAGCTGGGCTGCCCCATGTTATTATGCGGTTCTTTACCGTTCCCACAGTAAAAGATGCACGGTCTTCTGCTGGTTGGGCACTTGTTTTTATTGCCATTCTTTACACCACAGCACCTGCAGTCGGTGCCATGGCCCGGATGAATCTTATGCAAACCATTCAGATCGGCGAAGTGGGTTCTCCCACAGGTAATATTGAATATGCCAAAGTACCGGAGTGGTTCAAAAGCTGGGAAGCAACAGGACTATTAAAGTTTGAAGATAAAAATGGTGACGGCCGAATCCAGTATTATGATGAAAAAGGCCTGACAACTGCTGCTTCATTTGGTTGGAAAGGTAATGAGATGGTAAAGGTTGACAGGGATATCATGGTTCTTGCCAATCCGGAGATTGCAGGTCTGCCCAACTGGATTATCGCACTGGTTACTGCCGGTGGTATTGCTGCTGCACTTTCAACTGCAGCAGGACTTTTGCTTGCCATTGCAACGGCAATCTCTCATGATGTTTTAAAGGGCTGGTTAATGCCGGATATTACAGATCAGCAGGAACTTAAATACAGTCGTATAGCAATCGGTGGTGCGATTCTTGTTGCCGGCTATCTTGGCTTGAACCCACCCGGATTTGCAGCACAGACCGTTGCCCTGGCATTTGGTCTTGCGGCATCATCCATATTCCCGGCTATCATGATGGGCATCTTTTCAAAACGTATTAATAATAAAGGTGCTGTTGCCGGTATGATGGTTGGGTTGGGATCAACCCTTGTTTATATCTTTATCTATAAAGGATGGTTCTTTATTAAAGGTACGGCAATGTTACCGGACAATGTTGACAACTGGTTGTTTGGACTTAATCCGCAGTCCTTTGGTACTGTCGGTGCAATCCTTAACTTTATAGCGGCATATACGGTTTCCTTAATGACAGAAGAGCCTCCCGAGAGAATTCAGCAGCTTGTCGAGGATATTCGTGTACCCATTAAAACCGAACATTCAACTAACGCTTAATTAGACATAAAAAGACGCTGCCCTGCAAAGGGCAGCGTCTTTTTACTTTTTATAGGGCAGGGGCGAAAAATGCCCGAATATTACAGGATTAAGACGCGCCTATAAATTCGATTTTTAATTTTTGCTGTAGCTTTTCTATTATTTTAAAAATTTCTTTCAGCATTGCCTGATCTAAGGAAGAAAGGTTGGAAGGGTTAATATAGTTATCCGGCTCTGCTTCTTCATCCATTATTGTAGTGATCTGCCTTAAGAACCTTAAATTCATCATATGATTATAGGATCGAACTATGTCCAGATATTGCTTGTTGGTCAAGGTGCGTTTTGTATACAGCCTGAAAAGGCGGGTTAATGTGTTTGTGGCTGAAATCCCTTCTTTTAAGGAATAGATCCGGGCAAAATCAATAATGGGTAAAAGCGCTTTTTTGATATCAAAAGAATCCTTATGGTCTCCTTTTTCTTCAACAATAAAGTTACCAAAAAAACTAACAGGGGGCTTAAATTGAAATGCATTATTTGTCAGACATCTCAAAATACCCGGCCATTCTTTGACAGACTTTTGGAGATGGGATTTTAATTCATCTGTTAACGTCAAATCTCCCCATGCCCCTCTGAAATCAAAAAAAATACTTGAATACAATATTTTTTCAGGATTGAGGCTTCGTATCCAATTGGTAAAATAGTCTTTCCATACAGACAATGGTTGACACCATTTTGGATTTTTAGCCATATTGTTACCATCGCAATATTTAAAACCTGCTGTATTTAACCGGTCACATACAAGTTGTGAAAATCGTGTGAAATAGTCCGATGCTTTTTTGGCTTTCTCGGGATCTAAAATATCTTCATACACAAGGGCATTGTCCTGGTCAGAGATCAGTGTCTGCTCGTCACGGCCCTCGGAACCCATGATCATAAACACAAATTTGCAGGGAGGGAGTTCCAGCTCTTCTATGGTAAACCGGATGATTCTATCCAGTATGGCTTCTGAAAAGGAGGTAATTAATTTGGTGATATATTCCGGATTAGAACCGTTTTTAATGGGGGCAAGCAAAAGTTCGGAAAGTTTTGAATGTATCCCGGCAAGATGGTCAATTTGGTCGGCTGATTGTATGGTTTTAATTAAAAGGTTGGTCGAGTTGGCCTGGGCAGAGATTAGATTTTTTTCAGTGATAATTCCGATTATGTCACCTGCTTTATTGCTGACTGCTAGATGTCTTTTGTTTTTTGAAGTCATTCTTAAAAAGGCCTCAAAGACCTGGGCATCGGCAGGAATACTGATTAAGGGCGAAGACATAATCTTGGAGACAGGCGTTTTTATCGTCAAGTTTTTTGCAAGAACTTTTGCTTTAAGATCGGCATCAGTAACAAGGCCTTGTATTTTTCTTTCTTTGTTTTTTATCAAAATTGCACTGGCACCGCTTTTATGCATTTTTTCTGCAGCAGCATGGATAGTTGTATCCATTGGACAGGTAACAATATGAGGTCGGAACATTGCTGAGATCGGCTGATTAAAAAAAGGAAGATTGAACTCTTTATCTTTTATATGACGTAATATGATTCCGGCATAGGATTTGTTGAGCATGCATTTACCGAATTCTGCAGTGAAATAATTTTTAAAATTTTCGAATTTAGCACATATTTCTAAAAAGATATGGGCATCCAGTGTCATAAATTTTGAATCCTCCAGTACCTGTAAGGATCGCGTACTTACAGCATCATTCATCAAAATCGAAATGCCGCCGAAATTGTCACCCTCTTTCAGATCTTTTTTCAGGATTCTGGCAAAATTTTCTTCAAAATAATATTGGGCAGATCCTCTGGACAGGATATATAATTTTTCTACTTTAGAAATTTCCTGTGTTAAGAGGATAGTTCCTTGTTTTTGGTCCTCAAAGGAAAAATGATTGTAAAGATTTTTCTGTGCGTCTTTTGGGAGAAGAGAAAATGGTATTATACCAGCCTTGTTTTTCAAAGATTCACCTTTAAATATTATTAATATTTTAATCTAGCATAGTAAGTTTTTTTAGAAGCTTCAAGGGCATTTTTTAATGTAAAAATTCCATTGGCGTTCAGGAGGGGAATCAATTTTAAAAATATTTCAGCTGTGGCGATGGCATCTCCTAATGCAGTATGACGGCCTATAATATTGACGCCAAGACGGTTTGCAATATTTTCCATATCGTGTCGTTCATCAACTGGATTGAGCACGGCAGATAATAAAAGGGTATCTAAAACAGGGTTGTTAAATGTGGTATGTGCAGCTCTTTCTTTTACTTTGAGCATTTTCATATCAAAGGCAATGTTATGCCCGATGAGTACGGTCTCATAGGTGTAAATCTTAAATAAAGGCAAAGTTGTCCTGATATCCGGTTTACCTTTGAGCATTTCATAGCTGATACCATGGATTTTATAGGATTCCATGGGGATATCACGATTAGGGTCCACCAGTTCTTCAAAGATATCTTGATAAACTATCCTGTTGTTAACAATCCTAACTGCACCAATAGCGATAATCTCATCTCCTCCGTCCGGATCAAGCCCTGTAGTTTCCGTATCAAAAACCGTAAAGATTATTTTCCTTAAATCGGTATTAAATATATCCTTGGTATCATCATCAAGTTTAAAAAGATCAAAATCATAAAATTCAGGTCTGCTTCCGGCAATGACCGCCCCTCTTTTTTTCTTTGTAAACACGGATTTAAGTTCTGCTCCGGCACTAATTCGGACTTGAGAACAGGTCTTAAGGTTTTTAGAAATTATATTGAACTGTGATCGGTTCTGTTTGAGTACAAAATCAAATGAAGGCAGAGATCTGATTTTTTTTGTAAGAATATTTTCAATTTGAATCTGGCTTGCAGTGATATCATGCCAGCTAATATCAAATAATATCCTGCCATTGCTGGTGCTCACTTTTAGATCCAATTTCTTTTTACCGGTGATTTCAGACAAATTTATGATTAAAAAAACAAATGCATGGGTCAGGGAATATGAATCCGCCAACATTCGTTTATTTTTTTCTTCCTTATTAATAATATTAATTTGAACACCACTTTGCTCTTCTACTTTTTTCTTGATGTACAAAAGAAATTGGGACAATAAAAGTTTTGTTAACGGCAGTTGGATCAGTGTTGCATCAAGAATGGATGAGGAGATCTCGTCAAAATGGCTTTCAATTTGCTCCAGGTTTTTTGAAATCTTTTTTTGGTACAGTTCATGGGTCCTTTTTTCCTGGTGGGGAGTGTCAAGTATATCTTTTATAAATAGTTTTGTCCGGCCAAAGTTTGAGACCATGTTTTGCTTAAAGGATGTTAACCAGTCACCTACATTTTCGTATTTGTTCACCTGGTCTGAGATATTTTTAAAGGTAAGAATAAAACCGGTCATCAATTTATTTTGATCAAGAACAGGAGTGGTTTCCATGCTTAACAAAATACCGGTGTAGATAGGCGTTATAAAATAAGAGGCCAGACTGTCTTTTTTTTCGTTTAAGCGCTCTTCTATCTCATCTATTGCGTGTATGATTAATTCTTTGTCAATCAGGTGGAAAATAGATCTGCCAAGCCCTATAAAATGTTCTGCACGGTTGGGGTATGTACTGTGCGAGAAAAGTTTTTTGGCAAGAGAGTTGAACAGCAATATCCGTCCGCTTCTATTACAGATAATTACACCTTCAGGAAGTTCTGCCATAATAGCTGCCAGAAGGTTTCTTTCTTTTTCGGTTTCTTTTCTTGCAGATAGAATTTGCTCTGTAATATCCTTGCTTAAATTTTCGAAAATATCAGCAAAATTATTAACAATCCGGGATAAGTCAAGAATTTCACTGCTGCCAGAGATTTTAAGGCGGTGGGATGGATTGGAAGAATAAATGATAGCTGCTTGACTTGATATCTTTTTTAAGGGTTGAATATAATTTTTATAAATGAATTCAATCCCAAATCCAATAACAGCAATCAAAATCGCTGTTATCGCCAGCAAAGAAACAGAGAACGCCTGGGTTATCTTTACAAGAGCTTGTATTTGATCAACACTAAGGTTTTGCCAAATGTACGCAGCAATACCGCCAACTGAGAATACAGTTGCGGTTATCGTAAAAAATGTAATTTTTAAAAATTGATTTGAATATTTCATTAAAAAAAAGAAAAGAAGAATTCTACAATTTTATAAATTCATGCAGAATTCTTCTTTTTTATTGGCCTGTTTGGTTAATAATTATTTTTGAACCATGATTCTTATTTCTTCAACAACTTCCGGGTTTGCCAATGTCATGACATTGCCGACATTACCCTTATTTGAAATCGCACCCAAAACCCTTCTCATAATCTTACCGGAACGGGTTTTTGGCATATCCGGAACAAGCCAGACTTTTCTTGGTTTAGCGATTTTACCGATCTGTTCGCAAACTGCATCAGATATTTTTTGTGCAAGCGCCTCAGTAGGTTTCACACCTGTCTTTAAGGCGATATAAAGATCGGGTTCTTTTCCTTTTATCTCATGAGCCACAGGAACAACAGCCGCTTCTGCAACTTCATCAACAACAAGTGAAGCAGACTCGATTTCCTTGGTTCCAAGCCTGTGACCCGAGACATTGATAACATCATCGATCCTTCCCAGAATTCTGAAATATCCGTCATCGGACATTGTGGCGGCATCCCCGGCTAAGTAAGGCCAGTCTCTCCAGTCTTTGCTGTCAAAATCTCTACAGATATCTCCGAAATAAGTATCCACAAACCTTTGTCGGTCTCCCCAAACCGTCTGTAACATTCCAGGCCATGGATTTTGAATGCAAATATTACCGGCAATACCAGTTTCGGTGATCTCTTTGCCCTCATCATCTAAAATAAAAGGATGAATACCAGGAACACCAGGACCGGCACTGCCAGGTTTCATGGGGTTTAATCCCGGAACGGTGCTGCAAAGGAATCCGCCGGTTTCAGTCTGCCAATATGTGTCTACAATAATGGCCTCCCCCTTACCCACTACAGATTCGTACCATTTCCATACCGCAGGTTCGATGGGTTCCCCAACCGTGGTCATGTGTTTAAAATGATAATTATATTTTGCAGGTTCATCAGGGCCTAATTTTCTCAATGCCCTGATGGTTGTGGGAGCTGTGTGGAAAATATTTACGTCAAGGTCCTGGGCAATTCTCCAGGAACGTCCGGCATCTGGATACGTTGGCACCCCCTCATATATAACCGAGGATGCACCTAATGCAAGGGGCCCGTATACAATAAAGGAATGGCCGGTTATCCAACCGATATCCGCCATGCACCAATACACATCTTCAGGATGAATATCCTGAATGTATTTTGACATGGCTGCGGCATAGGCAAGATAGCCGCCTGTGCCATGCTGGCACCCTTTGGGCTTACCGGTTGTGCCACTTGTATACATCAAAAAAAGTGGATCTTCGGATAGCATCTTTTCGGGTTCTACCCTGGCACCGTAATGGTTTTTAAGTTCGCTACTTACAATATAATCTCTTCCTTCAACCATGGGTGTTTCAGACGAATATTTGCCCGGATACCTTTCCCATACAAGGACTTTATCCACTATTTGTCCTTGGTCGGCAGATAATTTGACTGCTTCATCGGCATTGACTTTATGGTTAAGAAGTTTTCCTGCCCTGTAATAGGCATCCATAGTGATCAGAACCCTTGAGTTTGAATCCACTATTCTGTCTGCACATGCATTGGCGGAAAATCCGCCGAATACAACGGAATGTATGACACCTAGTCTGGCACAGGCAAGCATTGTGATTGGAAGTTCTGCTGACATGGGCATGTGGATTGTAACCCTGTCTCCTCTTTTGAGTCCTGCAAAATCTTTTAAGAGAGCTGCAAATTCGTTAACCCGTACATAGAGTTCCTGATAGGTAATATGGTCGACCCTTTCTTCTTCAAGTTCCGGTACGAAATGAATGGCGGTTTTATTTTTATTGTCTTTTAAATGGCGGTCAACACAATTGTAGCTGGCATTGAGTAAGCCACCCTTAAACCATTTATAGCAGGGAGCATCACTGCTATCCAAAACCTCGTCCCAATATTTGTCCCATGTTAAAAGCTCTGCATATTCTGTAAAATAATCCGGAAAATTGTCTAGACTGAATCGGTCAAAGATTTCAGGATCAGCAAGATTGGCCTGAGCGATGAATTTGGTGGAGGGATAATAATACTCTTCCTCTTTCCAATGGACTGCTATCTGGGCCTCAGTAGTTTCGACGATATCTTTTTTGCTCATGGAACATCTCCTTTTGGTCATATCTTTTAAAGTTAATGGTTAAGAGACATTTTTAAGTGTCAAAAAATCTGTAATACCCCCTTTTTTTCTTGAGAAAAAATAAATGAATTAAAAAAATATTTTTTTTGTGCTGTCCGCAGCACCCTTCTTTTTTTGTTTTCAATTTCCGGCCAGGTCTCGTCTTAACAAACAAAATAAAAAAAATCGCAGTTATTTAGTGATTCGGGTTCATATACTCTTTATCCCTTATTAAGAAGTTTAATTTAAGTCAATAGAAAAATTTAAGTTATTCTCTTTTTCGTGCAAGGATTACATCTTTATAGTTAACTTTATTGTCCTTATTATAATCTGCCGACATGGATCTTTCATTTATAGGAAAAAACAGGCCTGTAACTAAATTGCCCGCATTGTTTCTAAAAAAGGGAAATTGCAATACAGGTTTATCTTTTCCGTAGCGCATGTTGATATGAGTGATGCCGTTCTTGGTTTTTTCAAAAATGGGATATGATCCAGCGATATCGTCCATGCTTAGTTTTGTTCTTATGGTCCATATTTTATAGTAGTAAAACAATTCTTCATTATCATTTTGTGGATTGTGGGCGATCAGGTTTTTCCAGATTTGTGGCGGATGGTCATTTTCTATAATGGTCTTTAGGATGAATTTGGATTGTTGTATTTCATCCTTTTTATTCAAATTGCCGGCGGCTCTGTTTAATTGAATTAAAATTTCATCGAAAAAACTGGTTTCATGGTGCATGGACAAGAAAAAAATACTGCCGTAAACAAGTGTAGATATAATAATTAAAGTGATTCCGAATTTCTTTTTTAGCATAGTTGTTTGTTTTCCTGTGGATAATACTTCATTGAAGAACCGTTAACCCGGATCCAGTATTGTTGCGTATAAAACTTCTATACTTAAATCCGTTTGATAATGTCAAGAAATGAGCGAAAAGTTTTTTTTAAAAGGAGTATGGGAGTTCACTTTTAGACGAGGGTGGTAGGGATGAAGGGCAGGTTTAAATCCCAATTGTGATCGTAAAATTAGTGCCCTGTTTTGGACTGGATACGACGGATATGGAACCCCTATGATTAAGGATAGTGCTTTTTGCAAAGGATAACCCAAGTCCCCTGTATGATTTATCTTTGGTTGTAAAATAAGGCTTAAAAATATGATTTAGATTTTCATTGGAAATCCCGGTGCCATTATCACAAACATCAATGGTTATAAGATCATTTTCATGATGTGTTGATATAGACACGATACCTTGAGGTCCAACAGCTTCAAAAGCGTTTTTAATGATTTGATAAAACGCTTTTACCAGGTTTTTTGGGGTAAGCGAAATTTTGGGAATTGTATCGTAGTCGGTCTGAATATCAATTTTGGAACTAAATTCTGATGCAGCCATTTTTACGCTTTGTTTAAGGATTTTATTAATATCACCCTTTTCCATAGATTCGTCGCTGATAGAGATGAAAAGTTTGATATCATTTATCGCACTTGAGATTGTTTCGATGCCTTTCACAGACTCTTTGATAATATTCGGATATTTTTTTAATATTTCGTTAAGGTCAATGTCTTTTTTAAATTGATCTATTTTATCAATGATCTCATGGGATTTTTTATCAAAGGATTTTGCTTTATCAACATGTGAGGTAAATATGTTTTGTAGAACTTCATATTTTTTGAGTAACAGAGTCATGTCGGTTCGATATCTGTTTATCTTTCCTAAATTATTTTTCAGACTGCTCCCGGAGATGTCGACTTCTGCAATGGATCGTGAGGATACTTCGCCGATTTGAGCTGTTTTTTCAGTCGCAGTTAATTGTTTTTCTTTGGCCTTAAGGGTTTTGATTGCTTTTTTTAGCTGGTCACTTTTTTGATTGATCATTTTTTCAAGGCTTCTGTTGTATTTTGTTAAATTGGACTCAGCAACAATCCGTCTTGCAATCTCTTCATTTAACCGAATGTTTTTGGCTGCAATTTCTTTGTTTTTCGTATCTAAATCCTGAAGATGAATAAAGGACCTTAATGCTGTGGTAATCGTAGTAAATAATTTTTGGGTGGTCAGTTCTGTTTTTTCCTTATAGTCGTTGATATCATAATTTAGAATAATGTCTTTTTCAGGTGCTTTGCCCGGTTGTCCGGTTCTCAGGATGATTCTGATTTTATAATTTTTTTGTTCTTCCCTGATAAATTTTGCAACCTCCAGACCTGCATCCTTTGATTCCATCACTACATCAAGCAGAATAAGTGCGGCATCAGGATGGTCGGCAATTAATTTTTTTGCCTCTGTGCCGGAATAAGCGGAAAAAAATTGCAATGAAGAATTTTGATACTGGTAGTCATCTAAGACCAGCTTGGTCATTACATGGACTTCTTTTTCATCGTCTGCAATCAAGAGTTTAAATGGTTTTGTTTTGATTTTTTCCTTTGGCGAAATGACCTCTTTTTCATCGGCAAAAAGCAGCGCATCATTTTTTGGGACTTGCTTTTGGTCATTTTTCATAGGGATCTCCGAAGATGTGAAGAAAATTATAAGGAACGGATACTATGAGAATAAATAAAAAAAGCAGCGATGTCAATTAATTGGTTAAAAAGGTCACGGTAAATTTATGCTAAGAGCAAACATCCTATGAGTGGCAGCTGTTCCGAGTCATTTTTAAATAATCAAAGACAGCCCGCATGTTTTTATTCAATCGGCGCATTTT
>JAKIUJ010000278.1 GCA_021647625.1 Desulfobacula sp. | reverse complement strand
TTCTGTGCTTTGTCGGACCGCCGGGAGTCGGGAAAACCAGTTTGGGTCGTTCTATTGCCAGAGCAATGGGGCGCAAACTTATCCGGGTGTCACTGGGGGGGATGAAAGACGAAGCTGAAATCAGGGGGCACCGCCGCACCTATATTGGTGCACTGCCCGGGCGTATCCTTCAGGAAATCTGCCGTGTCGAATCGAATAACCCGGTTTTTATGCTCGATGAGGTTGATAAAATCGGCCAGGATTTTCGTGGCGACCCATCATCAGCGTTGTTGGAGGTTCTTGATCCTGAACAGAATGACAGATTTCGAGATCACTATCTGGACGTACCGTACGATTTGTCAAAGGTCATGTTTATTACCACGGCCAATATCATGGATCCAATTCCGAGTGCCCTGCGTGATCGGATGGAAGTGATTCGTCTCAGTGGTTACAGTGATGAAGATAAAGAACAGATTGCCTACAAATATTTGATCCCGAAAGAGATTGAAGAAAACGGGCTTAGCCGATATCCACTTGAATTTACGCCTGCAGCAGTACGCAAAATTCTGCATGACTATACCCGTGAGGCCGGGGTGCGCAATTTCGAGCGCAAAATTGCCGCAGTCTGCCGCAAGGAAGCACGCCTGATTGCTCAGGGTGATGAACCGCTCAAACGGATTGATGCCAAGGATATTGAAGGGTTGCTTGGTCCCTGTACCTACTTTGTTGACGTTGCGGCTGAGCGGGACCGGATCGGTGTTGTGACAGGGCTGGCATGGACTGAAGCGGGGGGTGATATCCTGTTCATTGAGGCCGCTCGGATGGCCGGTTGTAAGGATCTTACCTTGACCGGCAGCTTGGGTGACGTGATGCAGGAGTCAGCAAAAACCGCGTTGAGTTATGTCCGGGGACACGCCCAATTGTTCGGTCTTGAGGAAGATTTTTTCGAAAAAAGTGATCTTCATATTCATGTTCCATCCGGTGCGATCCCTAAAGATGGACCCTCTGCAGGAATCTCCATGTGTACTGCTGTGGTTTCCGTGCTTACCGGCAAGCCTGTGTCTCGAACGACAGCCATGACAGGTGAAATCACCCTAAGAGGTAGGGTGCTTCCTGTGGGTGGTCTTAAGGAGAAACTGCTGGCTGCACATGCAAACGGGATTAAGAAGGTAATTGTTTCAATCGATAATAAGAATGATATAAGTGAAATTCCCACCTCTATCCGGAAGCAGATGAAAATTGTTTTTGCCGAGGATATGTCCCAGGTCCTGGACGGTGCCCTGGTCAGGGTAGTAAATTAATATTTACTCCAGAAATGATAAAAAATCCGGCATAGCATCTATTTCGTCTTTCGTGGCCACGGCTCTTCGGATCTGTACAATCCTGTCGTACTCATCCTTATCCATCAGCAGGTCTTCTTTCCGGGTGCCGGACTTATTGATGTTTATTGCCGGCCAGATGCGTTGTTCTGCACATTTTCGGGAAAGATAAAGATCCATATTGCCAGTGCCTTTAAATTCATGATAAATCACATCATCCATTCGGCTGCCTGTCTCAACAAGAATTGTCGCAATGATCGTTAATGATCCTCCATTTTCAAGCTTTCTTGCCGCGCCGAAAATTTTGCGGGGAAATTCCATGGCATTGGCACCAAGGCCGCCGGACATTGTTTTACCATGGCTGTCGGTATCGTTATTAAAGGCGCGGGTCATCCGGGTCAAGGAGTCAATAAATACAACGGCATCCTGTCCGATTTCAGCACATCTTATGGCGGTATGCATGGCAATACGGGTCATTCTCATGTGCTGTCCAATTTGCTGGTCTGCGCTGGAATAAAGGACATGGGCATCAGTTAAACCTCTACGGAAATCAGTCACCTCTTCCGGACGTTCATCCACCAATAATACAAAGACTTTTGATTCGGGGTGGTTTGTTACTATGGAGTTAGCCATATGTCTTAAAATAGTTGTTTTCCCCGATTTTGGCGGAGAAATGATCAATCCTCTTTGCCCTTTGCCAATGGGAACAATGATATCAAGGGCTTTGCCTGTCAGATCATCTTCGTTTTGTGTCAGCGTATAGCGCTCAATGGGATTGATGCTGGTTTGGTCCTGGAGCAGGGGGATGGCCGCAAATTCATCGAACGGGAGCTTGTTGATGGTCTCAATTCTGATCAATGCCAAATTAGGATTGTTTGGGCTTTTTTGTTCTCCATAGCCTTCAATGAAACTACCTTCTCTTAAATTAAGTTTTCTTATCAGGCTGTTTGGGACATATGGATTTTCAGGCCTTGGCTGAAAATTCTCTTCAATATTTCTTAAAAACCCAAATCCCTTGTCCATAATCTCAAGGTATCCTTGTACAGGTTCCATTGCATCGACTCCTTGGCTGACATTTATAACGAAAAAGAACAGCGGATAGATCGTTTCAGGAAATTTGAAAAATTAAGATTCGAATTTTTAGATGAAAGATCGAATTGCTGCTAAGCTCAGTTTTATTAATAACACTTTTAGTATCTGCTGGCAAGCAAGGCTGCTAAAAAATCAGGGCCAACGCATGTAATTTTTCCATATTAATGATTTCAGGTGGTTACGGTTTGAAGGTAAACGCAAATGAAATTATCGTTTAGCATAAATACCTGTAAAGCAAAGAATTAAAATTCATGCCAGGTTTAAATGCGTTTCCCCTGGCTAAAAAATAACGCTCAAAAAGAAAGTGATAATAACTTATCTTAATCTTTGTTTTTTGCTTGACACATATTTTTAATATTGATATAAGTCGTCTTGTTTTTCGGGCGATTAACTCAGTTGGGAGAGTGCAACCCTTACAAGGTTGAAGTCGCAGGTTCAAGCCCTGCATCGCCCACCACATTAAAGAATTTTTGGGGGTGTAGTTCAGTTTGGTTAGAACGCTTGCCTGTCACGCAAGAGGTCGCGAGTTCGAGTCTCGTCACTCCCGCCACAATATAAAAGGGCTTTTAGATATTAATCTGAAAGCCCTTTTTTTTCTTTAAAAAAACTTCAGATTTTAAGAAGCAGTTATTATCATTTAGCTGGCCGGAAAGACAGGTATAAAAAAAGTATCAGTGTCAACAATAGGGTAAGCTTTTTCATAATGCGAAAGTCCTTACTACAATTTTGTAGGGGTCACTTAAAAATTTAATGCCAGGCCTCTGTATTAGATCCATAGCAATTTCGTTAGTCTTTTCAAAATATAGTTTTATTATTTCTAAAAAAATCAAGGTATCATATCCAAAATTTCATGCAAATATAAATTATGATTTGTAGTATTTCATCCTTCTATTGACAAAATCAAGTTCCTAAGTATAAATTTCATATTATGGAAGTGCTGAGACGGATACTGCTTTGTTTATTCACAATTGCCGCTATTATGACATGGTTTGCGCCGGCAGAAAAGATGTATCTAATAGAAAAAGTTGATTTTACAAATGAACTTGAACATCATCCTTACCCGTGGAAATATAAAGGGAAGTCAGTATCTCAATATGTTGATGAAGTAACCAAAGATCGAACTTACTCAATCGCATCTGACCAATGGAAAAATATTACGGCTGAGATCGGCTCTTCGGAGTTTTTTTTTGTTAAATCGGGCAATCAAAAAATTCAACAGTTTATTCCTTATTTTTCACAACAGCTATCTAAAATTTATCTTAGGCATGGCCCGGAAAATGATTTTATAAGCATACGGCTGCTATCCCCCGGAGACTATTCTTATAAAAAAGCACCGCGTAGTTATCAAACACCATATTATTTATGGAGTTCTTTTTTATTTTTAATTGGTATCTTTTTTTATGCCTTCCTGCCGTGTTATCAATTCTCTGATGATACGCTTCATTATGGAGCGGGATTTAGAGCGGTCATTGGGCCTGACATGATCGGCTTATTTTTTATCTCTCTTTTTTTTGTTTTGGGTTTAGTTGTTGGTTTATCAGGATCCTCCGGCGGTATTCTCAGTTTGTTTTCCAGTAATCTTTTTTTGATCACCTGTGGTCTGTGGTCTTTTACACTCTTTGGTTTTTATATTATTAAAATAGGGGCAAAATATGCAGGCCTTGCCCTGACTTG
>JAKIUJ010000038.1 GCA_021647625.1 Desulfobacula sp. | reverse complement strand
AGGAGACAATAAAGATCCTTTTCTTTTAAAGGTAGAAATCCCATACCTGCTTTCAATTCTGGCCAATCATTCTTTTACCGCGTTTGTACCAGGGATTGATGACCTTGTTTATGGAAATAAAGAACAAGGGATAGAAAGTGTTGCATCAAAAATTGCGAAAGGCAAAACAGCCTTAAATGATCTCACCATGTTTAAGCAAGCCAAAAAAGAAAACAATAAAGAAAAAGCCGCACAATCCTTATTAAATTTTAAGGTTAATCAGGACTACATGGGCTATGGATATCTCAACAAACCCGAGGATGCGATTCCACCTGTGGCAATACCCTATTACGCCTTTCGCATCATGGTGGCATTGGGTACTCTTTTTCCTGTTCTTTTTGCCGTTTTTCTTTACTATGCATCAAAAGATTCTCTCACCAAAGCAAAATGGTTACTTCCCATTGGATTAATATCAAGTCTTTTGGGCTTTTTCGCCCAGCAATCCGGATGGGTGGTGGCGGAAGTGGGCCGTCAACCCTGGGCCATTAACGGACTTTTGCCCGTTCAGGTGGCATCAACAAATCTTTCCGCCAGAAATGTTCAAATTACATTTTTCATGTTTTTAGGATTATTCACCATTTTACTCATTGCCGAGATAAAAATCATGCTTAAACAAATATCCATTGGGCCGGAGGAGGATTAATATAATGATTTCAAACCTTGACTATACAACATTGCAACAACTTTGGTGGATTATTTGTTCCATTGTTGGTGCGCTTTTCTTGTTTCTTTCCTTTGTCCAGGGAGGCCAG
This sequence comes from Desulfobacula sp., assembly GCA_021647625.1. Taxonomy (GTDB): domain Bacteria; phylum Desulfobacterota; class Desulfobacteria; order Desulfobacterales; family Desulfobacteraceae; genus Desulfobacula. Next base: position 24,958 of record JAKIUJ010000038.1, on the reverse strand, counting down.
ACGCTTTTGTGGCAGGTTGCAAAAACCGATCTTGAAAAATCATTGGTGATAACCAGCCTTGGGCGCAAGTGGGAAATGCCCTTTACAACCCTTGTCTTGTTTGGCGGTGCTTTATTTGCAGCCTTTCCTAAATTTTATGCAACAAGTTTCGGGGGGGCCTACTGGGTATGGATATTGATTCTTTTTTCTTTTATTATCCAGGCGGTCAGCTATGAATATCGAAAAAAACCGGATAACTTTCTAGGCTCATTCATTTATGAACTCTTCCTTTTTATAAACGGATCTGTAGGTATCCTGCTGATCGGTATAGCTGTGGGCACCTTTTATACGGGTTCAAATTTCACCTTGGATCTATTTAACAGAGTCACCTGGAACTATACCATAATGGGAATCAACCTGCGTGGATTAGAAGCTGCATTTTCGATTTTCAACCTGAGTCTTGGTCTTTTTTTTGTGTTCAATGCAAGGGTTTTAGGCGCTTTGTACCTGCTTAACAGTATTGATCTGTCTTCAACCACGGACCTTGAAACAAGGCTGCGCAAAAATGTATGGACAAGCTTTCTTATCGCGCTTCCCTTTCTGCTTTACGTTCTTGTGTCCATATTGTTCATGAAAGGATTCGACGTCGATAAAACCGGTACGGTAGCAATGATTGATTTCAAATACCTGGCAAACCTGTTATCCATGCCGCATTTGATTGTATTTTTGGTGGTTGGGATATTTCTCGTATTATACGGTGTTTTTAGAGCCTCATTTAAAAAAGGCAATTCAGGAATCTGGTTCAGTGGTTTTGGTACGATTCTTGTGGGACTTGTCGTCCTGTGCCTGCCGGCATTCAACAACACGGCATTCTATCCCTCAAAGCTTGACCTGCAATCAAGTCTTACCATATACAATGCATCCTCGAGCATGTTCACGCTGACAATAATGACCTATGTGGCATTTGGTATTCCTTTTGTCCTTGCCTATGTTATTTATGTATGGAAATTGATGGATGCAAAAAAATTAACAGCCAAAGAAGTCATTGATGAAGAATCTTATTAAATCTTTGAAAAAGGAAATTTAAAAAAATGAATGCCATACTTTTAATACTCTATGTTATATTGATAATTGCATCATATAAAGGGATTATATTTGCCCTTAAAAAAACAGATCTGTTATAACGGAATAATTTTATTTTTTGCTTTCAACCCGATTCATCATGATATATTATATTTCATAATTTTTACCCACAATTTAAGGAGATTTTAAAATGGACAGATATGTATGCGGCCCTTGCGGTTATGTTTACGATCCAACAGATGGCGACCCAGACAATGGCATTGATCCTGGAACAAGTTTTGAGGATCTTCCCGATGATTGGTGCTGCCCAATTTGTGGCGCTGGTAAAGAAGACTTTGAAAAAGAATAGCTTGTATTTGGCATTAACTAAAAACAGCCGGGTGAAGCATTGTTTTTATCCGGCTGTGTCTCTAACCCGCCCATGAGAAATTTTTTTTCACCCTTGCGTTCATAGGACAAACATTAACACAGGTTGGGGTTCGCACGCCATGCAAATCACAGGAACATTGAGTTTCTGATTTTCAAACTCAAGGATTCTAATTTTGGAGAGACCGGGATCGGCCACACCGTAATGCATCATTGAACATGCAGTGGTACATTGATGGCATGCTGTGCATTTTTTAGAATCTATCTTTAATTGCTCGCGCCTTATTTCCATATTGTTAAAATCTTTTAAAATAGTTCGCTATGCTGAACCACTTCAAAATATGATACCACTGATAAAACCACCAAAAAGGCATTTGAACTTATCCGTGAATAGGCGTTCCACTGGCCTTTAAAGAAAGCTCTCCCATAATTTCAGCTAATGTAGGATGGGCATGAATTGTATGGGCAATCTCTTTGGCTGTTAATCCTTTTTGTATGGCAAGGGTGGCTTCGGCAATCAAATCCGTTGCATGGGCGCCGACCAAATGCACACCCAAAACTTTATTGGTTTCTTTTTCTACTATCATCTTAGCTATGCCGGCAATCTCATCAATGGCCTGGGCTTTGCCAAGTGTTCTAAAATTGAGGCTGTATGCCTCAACCTCGTATCCATTTTTTATGGCTTCACTTTCACTCAACCCCACCGTACCGATCTCCGGCATGGTGAATATAGCACCGGGAATGACATCATAATTCATTATGCTTTCCTGCCCCAGTGCATTTTGTGCAGCCACAATGCCTTCATGGGATGCCACATGGGCCAGCATTACTTTTTGGGGACCCAGGATATCACCAATAGCATAGACCCCTTTGACACTTGTTTCAAGATGCTCGTCAACCTCTATCCAGCCTTGTTTGGTGGTTTCAAGATTGATATTTTCAAGTCCCAGGTCAGAAGATAATGCAGTTCGGCCAATGCAGACAGCCATCTTTTCTGAATCAATATTATTGGTTTTGAGTTTTTTGGGTTTAGGATTATCCGTGAATGGAGAAACATCAATTTGAATACAAAGTCCATTTTTTTTTGCCTTAGAAGAAATAACGACGGCATCACACAAGACAGTAATTTTTCGTTTCTTCATTTCACGTAATAGCAGCTTTGAGCAGTCTTCATCCACCGAAGGCAATGGCAATAGCCTTGACATGGCTTCTACAATAGTCACTTTTGTTCCCAATGCTGAAAATATAAATGCAAACTCACATCCGATTACGCCACCACCGACAATAACAAGGGATTGCGGGATATGATCTAATTCCAATATATCGTTCGAAGATAGAACATTTTCATGATCAAATGGAAAGCTTGGTACATTTAACGGTTCGGTTCCTGTGGCTATGATTAGTTTGTCATATTCATTTTTTTTTATACCCCCTGCCGGGTCAGTTATTTGAACTCTGCCAGGTGCAGATATGGTTGCGTGACCCTCTTTCATAATTATATTGTTTGATTTTAAAAGAGAGGCGATGCCCTTTCTCTGGGTTTGGATAATCTTATTTTTTCTCGCCATCAAGGCGGTCATATTCGGCGTGATACTGCCCTCAACATCTATCCCCAGATTGCCGGCCTTTGCAAATTTCAAATATAAATCGGCTGAGTTTTTCATGATTTTGGATGGGATACATCCCGAGTTAAGACAGGTTCCGCCTAAGTATTCTTTTTCAACCAGAACAACATCTCCTCCAAGGGATGCGGCTCTGACTGCTGCTACATACCCTCCGGGACCCCCGCCTATAATTATAATTTTTTGTGCCATTTGCTTCTCCATTTTACATGATAGTTACAGTGCTTTCCATATGATATTGTAATCGTTATATGGTTAATATGTAATAGCATTACGATTTCATTTATTGAATCTAATGCATTTTCATCACTTTTTATTATAAAAATTGAATTTTTCACCAAATTTATTAAATTTTATTTGACAATATCATTATCGTAAGGTATTTTTCAATAATAATTTAATTAAATTTATTTACGTCCACTATTTTTAGCTAAAAATGAGGCATTCATGAAGATTGATGGAACTAATATTGACATTATCAGAGAATTGAAACAAGGGAAAAAATCCTTTAAAAAAATTGCTGACAAACTTTCCATTACGGAAAATACAGTGAGATCGCGAGTAAACAGACTTCAGACAGAAGGTGTTCTTGACATTTGCGGACTCGTAGACCCTGCAAAATTGCCCGAACATCGCGTTGTAATTATCGGTATTAAACTGTCCGATATGAATCTTGTGGAAAAAGGCGCAGAAATCAGCAAGCTCAAAGGTGTTATCTCAGTAAGTGTTGTTACGGGAAGGTATGACCTTATCGTTCTTGTCCTGTTTAAAAAGGGATTTGGACTGCTGGAATTTTATACCGAAGAAATTTCCACAATTACGGGTGTTAATTCTGTAGAAACATTTGTTGTCTATAAATCTTACAATTTAAAGGTTCCCTATATTTTTTAATCTATAAAAATATATAAGGACTGTTGTTATGAACACCAGTTTAAAAACCACTCCGCTAAACAAATGGCATAATGATGCAGGTGCCAATATGGCAGACTTTGGTGGCTATGAAATGCCGCTATGGTACAATACCGGCGTGAAAAATGAACACCTAAGCGTTTTAAAATCAGCAGGTATCTTTGATACAAGCCATATGGCATGTATCAGTGTTAAGGGAGACGGCGCCTTTACTCTCTTAAATTATTGCTTTACCAGAGATCTTACACCATTAAACATCGGCAGATGTGTTTATGGCGCTTTTTTAAACCAGGCAGGTCATTGTATAGATGATGCCATTGTTTATAAATTTTGTGATACCGATTTCATGGTCTGTGTGAATGCAGGTATGGGGGCTTCGATTGCTGCGCACCTGACTGAAAATAAAGGTGCCGATCCTGTTTCAATAAAAGATTTAACAGATAAAATTGCTAAAATGGATATCCAAGGCCTTAACTCGGCCCGGGTTTTGACAAAACTCGTTCAGAATCCGGAAGAGGTTTTCAAAAAAATACCGTATTTTTCATTCAAAGGCAATTTCAACGAAAATTTATTTGGCCAATCCGATGTAAAGTTATTGGATGGTACACCGGTCCTTTTATCCCGCTCTGGATATACAGGAGAGTTTGGTTTTGAAATTTTTCTAAATCTTAATTCCATTGTGCAACTCTGGACCGATATTCTGGCTGCCGGACAAGAATTAGGCATCACAGCATGCGGTTTGGGAGCAAGAGATTCATTAAGGGCAGGTGCCTGTTTACCTCTCTCTCATCAGGATATTGGTCATTGGAAATTTATCAATCACCCCTGGGATTTTGCCCTGCCCTACACAGAAGACAAAAAAAGTTTCTCAAAAAAATTTATCGGGCATGATGCTTTACTTAAAAAAAGTGATTCTTTCATCTATCCTTTTGTAGGAGATTCATTAAGAAAGGTGTCGACAGGTGATAAAACCCAGGTATTGGATAATAATAAAAACAATATCGGTCAGGTTTTAACCTGTGCAACAGATATGGGGATTACCCGGCACAAAGGAAATATTGTAAGTATAAATTCCAGGGATCTTCCCGAAGGTTTAAAAATTAAAGGGATCAGCTGTGGGTTTGTTATGGTTGATCAAAAATTGAATCCGGATACGGCATTGACGCTTCAAGAAGGTAAAAGAATAATCAAAGCAACTATTGTGACCGACATACGGCCCGATAGAACGGCAAGAAAAAAAATAGATAATTTTATTTAAAACACATAAATGGAGGTTCTTATGAAAGAAATCAATGATCTTAATTTACCGGACAATCTTAAATACACCGATGATCATGAGTGGGCTGACACTTCCGGTGACGTTGTGACAATTGGAATTAACGATTATGCCCAGGATCAACTTGGAGAAATCGTATTTGTTGAACTTCCAGAAGTGGGGGATACATTTTCCAAGGGTGATGAATTTGGAAGTGTTGAATCTGTAAAAGCTGTTTCGGAAATTTATATTCCTATTTCAGGAGAGGTTGTCGGAATTAATGAGGATCTTGAGGATGCACCCGAATTGGTTAACGAATCCTGCTATGAGGGTGGATGGCTGATCAAAGTAAAACCTGAAGATACGGCTGAGCTGGATGGCCTTATGGACAAAGCAGCATATTTGGCTATGCTGAAAGGATAAATACCATGCGTTTTCTTCCCCATACAAACCAAGATATTGAAAGTATGCTTAAAATCGCAGGTGCGTCTTCACTGGACAGCTTGTTTGACAGCATACCAAAGGATCTCAAAACCAAAGACGGCCTTGACCTTCCCGAGCCGTTGTCGGAATGGGAACTCGATTCTCACATGGAAGCGCTTGCTTCTTTAAATATAGCCTGTAAAAATTATAAATGTTTTATCGGTGCCGGCAGCTATGATCATTACATCCCTGCCCATATCCCCTATCTGATTTCCAGATCTGAATTTATGACCGCTTATACGCCCTATCAGCCTGAAGTCAGTCAGGGCACCTTACAGGGAATATATGAATTTCAGACCATGATTACCGAGTTGCTGGGAATGGACATTACCACAGCTTCGCATTACGATTGTGGAACTGCTCTTGCCGAAGCATCCTTGATTGCCTTGCGCAAAAACAGAAAAGCAAATAAAATTGCTGTCTCTGCTCTTGTCCACCCAAGTCACAGGCAGATCATCAATACATACATCAGACCTACCGGATACGAAATTATTGAAATCCCTTATACAGCAGATGGTGTGACTGACTTAACTGCACTTGAAAAAATCGATGACATTGCAGGCGTGGCCATTCAATCCCCTAATTTTTTTGGTAATATCGAGGATTTAAGTGCATTCAGGACAGCAGCGGATGCCAAAAAAATTATGTTTATTGTTTCTTTTACAGAAGCACTGGCTTACGGGCTTCTCAAAAACCCCGGCAGTTTCGGAGCGGATCTTGTGGCGGGGGAAGGCCAGAGTCTTGGAATTTCTAAATCTTTTGGTGGTCCGGGATTAGGTCTTCTTGCCGGCAACAAAAAACAGATGCGAAATTTGCCCGGCCGTTATGTCGGCAAGACTAAAGATACCAATGGTAAAGATGGGTATGTGCTCACCCTTGCAACCCGCGAACAACATATCCGAAGAGAAAAAGCCTCTTCCAATATCTGCTCCAACAATGGTTTGAACGCCATGACAGCGGCTATGTATCTGGCAACCGTCGGTAAAATCGGTATTCGTGAAATTGCTCAGCAAAATCACGATAAAGCCGTATACTTAAAAACAAGCCTTGAACAGGCTGGATTTAAACCAGCGTTTAAAACACCTTTTTTTAACGAGTTTGTTGTAAAAGTACCAGACGGGTTTGATCAAAAAAGAACAGCTTTAATTGAAGACAAATGTATCTTTGCCGGAACTGATCTTGAGCCTTTTTATCCTGAATTGAAACAGCATTATTTATTTTGTGCAACTGAAAAGGTGTCCAAAGATGACATTGATCAAATGGTAAAGGAGGTGCAATAATGGATCAGCGACCAGGTACAAGCGGATTGATTTTTAATGAACCGCAGCTTTGGGACAAAAGCCGCAAAGGACGATGCGGAATCTCTTTGCCACGCTCCGACGTGGAAAGATCAGAAATGGATTCTTCCTTAACAGGTGATGCACCTGATCTTCCCCAGCTTTGTGAAATGGATGTGGTCCGTCATTATACCCGTCTTTCGCAATGGAACTTTGGTGTTGATTCCGGGATGTATCCTCTAGGGTCTTGTACCATGAAATACAACCCGAAAACAAATGAAGTGCAGGCAGCACGCCAGGGACTGGCAGGAGCCCATCCCTTATCCGGTGATCAATTTTCACAGGGTGCATTAAAGCTGATGTATAATCTTGAGCAATTTCTTGCCCAAATTACCGGGTTCGATGCAGTAACCCTGCAGCCGGCAGCCGGTGCCCACGGAGAGCTTGCCGGTATGCTGATGATTCATGCCTATCATGCAAAAAACGGCAGGCAGCGCTCCAAGATCATTATTCCGGATACAGCCCACGGAACTAATCCGGCCAGCGCATCTTTATGCGGATATGAATCGGTCAATATTAAATCCGGACCCGACGGTATTTTGGAACCTTCCGCCGTATCAGCTGTAATGGATGAAGATACCGCCGGTATAATGGTTACCAATCCAAATACCCTGGGGTTATTTGAAAGCAATATCAAAGAAATAGCACAGATTGTACATGCAAAAGGCGGCCTTGTGTATGGTGACGGCGCCAACATGAATGCCATCATGGGGATCGTAAAACCGGGTGAAATTGGCATTGATGTTTTGCATCTCAACCTGCACAAAACTTTTTCCACGCCCCATGGCGGCGGAGGCCCGGGATCAGGTCCCGTCGGTGTTGTTAAGGCACTTGAACCCTTTTTGCCTGTGCCACGGGTTGAAAAAAACCTGGATACTTATGCTTTTGTAAACGATTGCCCGGACAGCATTGGTCGACTGCACACATTTTACGGACATTTTGGTATTATGATACGTGCCTACGCCTATATTCTTTCCATGGGGGGCAAAGGGTTAACCGATGCCAGCAAGCTTGCTGTTTTAAATGCAAATTATGTCAAAGAAAGCTTAAAAGGCACACTTAATCTTCCCTATGACAAACCTTGCATGCACGAATGTGTCTTTAATGATGCCATTCAACAGCAAAATCATATTACAACAATGGATATGGCAAAAAGACTGCTGGACTATGGTTTTCATCCACCAACCGTCTATTTCCCTTTGGTTGTGGACGGTGCTTTTATGGTCGAACCGACAGAGACTGAGTCAAAAGAGTATATTGATCAGTTTATTTATGCGGTTAAAGCCATAGCAAAAGAAGCCCGCAATACTCCTGAAAAACTTAAAAATGCACCAGTGATGACAAAAGTGACACGCCTTGATGAAGTCTCAGCAGCAAGGAAGCCATGCCTGCGGGGATAAATAACCTTAAGCGTTCTGCCGTATTCATTGACCTAAAAACAATGGATTATGGCAGAGCGCTTTCTCTCCAGGCGCAAACAGTCCAATCGAAAATAAAAGATCAATATATTGCAGATCATATTTTTTTTGTTGAACACCCCTGCGTTTTTACACTGGGTAAAAGAGGCGGTAAAGAAAATCTGATCGTTTCTAATGATTTTTTAACTTCAAAACAGATTGATATCATCCGGACAGACCGGGGTGGAAATATTACCTATCACGGTCCGGGTCAGGCAGTATTATACCCTATTGTTGATTTAGAGAAAAACAAAATAGGTGTAAAAGATTTTGTTCATGGACTGGAAGAAATAATGAAGCTGACCGCTTTGGATTTTGGTGTCAAAGCTGACAGGGATCAAAGAAACCATGGACTCTGGGTTGGGGATTCCAAATTAGGAAGTGTCGGGATTTCAATAAAAAAAGGTGTCTCTTTTCATGGACTTGCCATGAATATTTTTCCCGACTTGACACCATTTTCATGGATAAATCCTTGCGGCCTTTCCAATGTCACCATGACATCCATCAAAAAGGAAAGATCACCATATACACAAAAAAAAGATCCGTGCGAAAGTACGAATAATTTTTCCATGGCAATAGTTAAACAAAAATTTTTAACTCATTTTTCATCCATCTTTAATTTTACAATTGTTGAAAAAAATAAAAGCAAATACAATGCCTGACCCGGACCACAGAAAAGAAAAAAAGAAAAGGCAAGCGAAACCCGCATGGTTAAAACAAAGATTGCCCAAAGGGGGCGATTATCAACGGGTAAAACAATTGCTATCCGAATCAAAACTGCACACCGTCTGCCAGGAAGCCAATTGCCCGAATATGTTTGAATGTTTTTCCAAAGACACATCCACCTTTATGATTCTAGGATCTGAATGCACCCGGAACTGCAGGTTTTGTAATGTCACCCCTGCTGCACCTTTTCCTGTTGATCCACAGGAACCCATGCGGGTTGCCAAGGCAGCCTTGGACTTAGGTTTAAAATATGTGGTGGTCACCTCCGTCACACGGGATGATTTGGAAGATGGCGGTGCTTCTCATTTTGCTGCAACCATTAAGGCAATAAAAGCCACATTGCCGAATAATCCAAGAGTTGAAGTTTTGATTCCTGATCTACAGGGAAATATTGATGCTTTAAAGATAGTCATCGATGCAAAACCGGATGTAATAAATCACAACATTGAAACCGTATCATCCCTTTATTCCCGCGTAAGGCCGCAAGCCAACTATCAACGATCCCTTGATCTTTTTAAACATGTTAAATCCATTGATGAAAATATGCCTGTTAAATCCGGTATCATGGTTGGCTTGGGTGAAACCATGGATCAACTTGAACAAACCATATTAGATTTATTTAAACATGGATGTGATATTCTGACCCTTGGACAATATCTACAGCCAACACGATCGCATTTGGATGTGGAAAAATACTATTCTCCGGAAGAATTTGAACAGCTTGAAAAAACAGCAAGATACATTGGTTTTAAAAAAGTATCCGCCGGCCCCTTTGTCAGAAGCTCCTACCAGGCGAGTGATCTTTTTAATTCATAATTAGGAACACTTGTCCTTAAAATTCCCGGCACTACTTATTTCAATATAAGAAGCACCCTGCTTAATACCAAAATTACCTGCCAGGACAATGATCAGATCATCATATTTAAAGGATTTTTTATCGATCAAGTTGCAGATGGCCTGTCGGATAGGCTCTACCGTATTGATATCCATCGGGATATGGTCGGCGTAAACGCCAAAAGAAAGAGATAGCTGGCGCATGACGCGTCTATCGTATATCTGTGCATAAATGGGGTTGTCTCCGCGGTATGCAGCAAGGGCACGAATAGATTTACCACTAAAAGAGTCTGCAACAATGGCTTTGGAGTGGAGCCTCAAGGCTGCCTTAACAGCTGCCTTGGCAAGGTAGGCAGTTATTTTATCTTCTATTGTGTAGGGGACATCAACAAAACTGCTTTTTTTGTCTTCAACCTCCTGGGCTATTTTTGCCATGGTGCGAACCGCTATCTCAGGATATTTGCCATTTGCAGTCTCGCCGGACAGCATTAAAGCATCTGCACCATCCAGACATGCATTTGCAACATCAGACACTTCAGCTCTTGTGGGACGTGGTGATTCTATCATGGAGTGCAGCATCTGGGTGGCCACAATAACAGGGCGCCTTTTTTCGATACAGGTGCGGATGATATTTTTCTGGATTAGAGGAATCTGTTCAGTCGGTATTTCAACGGCAAGATCCCCTCTTGCAATCATCACCCCATATGCTTGATCAAGAATTTCATATAAATTGCCAACCCCTTCTGAATTTTCAATCTTAGCAATAATTTTTATGGGTGATTTTTTCTTATCAAGAATTTTTTGAACAGCAATCACATCGCGTTCATTTCGAACAAAAGAATGGGCTATGAAATCAAGATGATTGTCTGCGGCAAATGCTATAAATCCTTTATCTTTTTCACTCAAAGCAGGCAAGGTCACATGGACCGAAGGGATATTGATGCTTTTTCGTGCATTGATCACCCCGTCGTTTTCAACATGACAGATTAAATAATCTTCAGTTTTATCATCAACAGCAAGGGCAATGTACCCGTCATCAATGAGAATGGAACTGCCCACAGGCACATCTCTTACAAAATGTTCGTATGAAACGGCAATGGTATCTGCCCTGGAGATTTCATTTGGGGCACCTTTAATTTTGATAAAATCACCGTATTTTACGGCCAGCGGTTCTTCATTGTCACAGGTTCTAATTTCAGGACCTTTGGTATCTAGGAGAATACCAATTTTATCAGATACGTTCCGGGTGTTGCGGATAACTTGGAGTGCATCATCATGGGTCATGTGCGCTGTGTTCAGCCTGACCACATTCATACCTGCTTTATACAACCCTTTAATAAACTCAGGAGAACAATTTAGATTAGAAACGGTGGCGACGATTTTTGTTTTCCGTGGCATAAACAAACCCCCCTTTGCTACAGGTACTGATAATAAAATGTTCAATAACCGTAATTGAATCGAACGATGATGATTTTAATCTGTAATCAAGATCACTTAAAAAAATTAATGATGATTGTAATTCATTTATTGTAAAATTTTCAGATTTTTGAAATATTTGGTAAACAGGGTATGCGTTTTTGGGATTTGGTGCAAGAAAAAGATCGTTTTGCAGATTTTTTTTTGGTTTCTTTTTCTTTACGTCTGCCGGGTTAACGGCGCATTGCGTTTCCTGATTTTCAATAGCTGCTTTTGTTATGAGGTCATGCTGAACGATTTTAGGCAAAATTGTCTGTTTAAATGAATTAAAATTCATTGTCTTTAATTTAATTTTCAATGGCTGTAAAAGACTTTTAGCGGCACATTTTACCAGCAACAGCTTTCGGATCTGATTTTCAAAAGACTTTAAGATTTGAAGCGGATGGTATCCTTCATCTAATAGAGAGCTCAGATAAACAATGGCCTGTTTTGCGTTTTTATCTAAAAATGCATTTGTCAGATTGAATATGGGATCTTTTTTGTCACGCTTGACAACCTCTTTTATATCAGCAGGTTCTATTGTTTGTCGGGCACCTGAATAGGAAACCAGTTTTTCTAAATTATGGGATAACAGATCAAGATTGAATCCGGTAAGGTCTAAAAGTTGTTGCAATGCCTGGCCATGAATTGATTTTTTTGATTTTGCAAGAATCTGATTTGTTACATGTTGCAGCACCTGACGTTGTTCGTTCCGGTCTGCCTTTCGAACACCCAGGGAAACAGCACAGTCTATGATAAGTCCGTTTCTTTCAATGGTTTTGAATATTTTTTTTCGTTTATCAACAGCGGCTGTGGTGATAACAAGAAAGTGATTCTCAGCAAATCCCTTTTCAATCACCTCTGCAAAATGATCGATATCTGCGGCACTGAATGGTATATCGATATTTTTCTGCCCGGCGGAAAACAATGGGGCGTGTTTCACCAAAATTATTTTTTTAGGTACAAGAAAAGAAAAGGTTGATACCTGTTCAATGATATCTCCCATGCGAACAGAACCACCTTCCATGGTTTCCATGGCAAATTCTTTGCTTTCATTGCCTAAAAGAAACGCAGACAATTCTTTTAAGATCCGGGTGACAAGGTATGACTCTCCAAAGATCAAAAATAATTGAGGTAAATTTAAAGGATCAAAGGAGTTAATATGGGTTGCAAATTGTGGATATTTAATTTGTGCCATGATTGGACCTGTTTAAGGATAGTTTAATCAATAAAAAACAGGCAACAATTGATACAGACAGCCCAATTCCCTGGGACAGTGAGATAAAATCAAAAAAGAAATCGCCTCGGAAGTCACCCCTGAAAAATTCAATTATGGATCTAAAAAAGGAATAGAGCATGATGTAAATTAAGAAAACCTGACCATCGAATTTCTTTTTTTTGTGTAAGGCCAGGAGTATGAAAAAAAGAATTAAATTAGATATCACAGAATAAATTTGTGTGGGATGAAGCAATACACCAAGGGGTGCCAAACTTTCGGGATGTGAGTATTGTACGGCAAAGGGAAGATCGCACACCTTTCCATAACAACAGCCTGCAAAAAAGCATCCGATACGGCCAAAAGCATGTCCCAAAGCGACACCCGGAGCAATGATATCTGCAATTGTCCAAAGAGGAAGGTTTCTTTTTTTAATATAAACAATACTACAAAGAATTGCCGCACAAAATCCGCCAAAAAAAACAAGTCCACCGTTCCAGATTTTAAATATATCAAAAAGATTATTTTTATATGCGTCAAAGCTTATGAATACATATAATGCTCTGGCACCGGCAATGGCAGACAACATAATGACAAAATAAACGTCAGTTATTGTTTGGGGCGCAATGTTTTGAGGCCTGGCCAACCGTTTTGAAATCCACATGGCAGCTAAAAACCCAACAGCAATGAAAAAGCCATATGTATAGAGTTTAAAACTGCCTATACTTAATAAAATTGGATACATGGTGTTAAAAGTCCGGAACCTTGTTAAACAGAATATGATAAATTAGAATACCCATCCCAATACTGATACCACTGTCTGCAATGTTAAACGCGGGCCAGTGGGAAGAACCGATATAAAAATCAAGATAATCCACCACCTTGCCATATCTGAACCGGTCAATCAAATTTCCGATTGCACCACCGAAAATTAATGCCAGTCCATAGGATAAAAAAATAAAATCCTTTGCACACTTTTTGTAAAACCATAAAACAAAGAGCGCAACAACAGAAGACATAAACAGGAAAATAAATTTTCTAACTGCAAGGGATTGATTTGCAAAAAAACCAAATGCACCACCGGGATTTAATATATAAGTAATATTAAAAAACTTTTCAATAACAATGATCTGGTCGTACAATACAAAATTTAATTTAATGATATACTTTGAGAACTGGTCAGTGAGAACAACGCTCCCGCTGACCATAATCAGCCGGATGAAACTATTTTTTTTAATAAATGATTCAGTCAAAATAAATCTTTTATTTAAAGGATCTGTTTTAAAGCTGCGGCACAACGCTCACAAGCTGTGGGGTGTAAATCATCAGACCCGATTGTGGTATCATACCGCCAGCAACGCGCACATTTTTCTCCGACAGCCTTGGTCACCTTAATTTTAAGGCCTTCCATTTCCCTGCCTTTGTAAACGTCACCCTCAATAGTATCATGAAGTGTTGCCATTGAAACTATAAAAATATCATTTAAATTTTCATTTAAATTGGCTATCTGATCTTTTATATCCGTATCCGGCAATTGAATTTCAAGACAGGCATCAAGCGGATGGCCGATAAGCTTTTCTTTTCTTGCCTCTTCCAATGCCTTGGTCACTTCTGATCGAAGGCTTCGAATATTCTCCCACTTATCAGCCAGTTCTTTATTTTCCAGGCTTTGATCAAGTTGAACCATAGCCTCTAAATGGATACTCTCTTTGTGATCTGCTCCTTTGGGCATGTAGGAATAAATCTCATCAGCTGTAAACGGCAGGATCGGTGCCATGATTTTTACAATGGCGTTTAAAATTGTATACATCACTGTTTGTGCGTCTCTTCTTGCATCATCTGTGGTTGGCGATGTGTAAAGACGATCTTTAATAATATCCAGATAAAACGAAGACAGATCAACCACACAAAAATTGTGTAAAGAATGATAGATGGTATGGAATTCATATTTTTCAAAGGAATCCAAACTTTTTTTAACAATAAAGTGGAGTCGGTGAAGGATAAATCTGTCTAACTCTGACATTGAACTTATGGGTCTCAAATCTTTTGTGACATCAAAGTCACTGAAGTTACCCAGCATGAAGCGGCAGGTGTTTCTAATCCGCCTATAGGCATCGGACAATTGTTTGATGATATTGTTGGATATGCTCACCTCTCCGCGATAATCGGCAGATGCTGCCCAAAGTCGAAGGACATCCGCACCATATTGTTTGATCACTTTTTCAGGAGGGATGACATTACCAACTGATTTAGACATCTTGTGGCCTTTTTCATCAACAACAAATCCATGGGTGAGTACAGCTTTATAGGGTGCTTTACCTGTCCGACCCACTGCTGTCAACAATGATGAATGAAACCATCCCCTGTGCTGATCGCTGCCTTCAAGATACAGATCCGCAGGACGAGACAACCCTTCTCTTTCATCAAGAACAGCCGCATGGCTGACACCGGAGTCAAACCAGACATCAAGTATATTATGGTCTTTTGTAAATTCAACACAATTGCATTTTTCACATTTAGCCCCTTGCGGCATCAGGAATTTAGCATCCTTATCAAACCAGATATCCGAAGAATGCTCAGTGAAAAGCGCATGAATTTTATCAATAGATTCCCGTGTAACATAGATCTCTTTACACTCTTTGCAATGGAACACCGGGATGGGGATGCCCCAGGAACGCTGTCTTGACAGACACCAGTCCGGGCGGTTTTCGATCATGGAATAAATTCTTTCACGACCCCAGGAGGGTATCCATTTTACATTATTGATTTCTTCAAGACTTTTCTCACGAAGTTTCAGTTTGTCCATGGAGATGAACCATTGGGGCGTCGCCCGGTAGATCACAGGTTTTTTACAGCGCCAGCAATGGGGATAAGAATGGGATAAATTTTCATTTTTCAATAAAAGGCCCAAATCTTCAAGTTTTTCATTAATGGCGACATTTGCTTTAAAAATAAACTGCCCGCCAAAATGTTCAACATCCTTTGAAAATACACCATTGTCCTCAACCGGTGAATAGCATTCCAAACCGTATTTTTTACCCACAAGATTATCATCCGCACCATGCCCGGGAGCTGTGTGAACACAACCGGTACCGGCTTCCAGTGTGACGTGATCCCCTAACATAATCAGAGAATCTTTGTCATAGATTGGATGTTTGCATTTTTTATTTTCAAGCTCTTTGGATGAAAACTCTTTTATAATAGTATAATTTTCAAATCCGAATGTTGTCATTACCCCCTCAACCATATCCCTGGCAAGAATCAGGATACCCTGATTTTCCGTCTTAACAGCAGCATAAATAAATTCGGGATGCAGACAGATACCTAAGTTGGCCGGAATGGTCCAGGGTGTTGTGGTCCAGATGACAACAAACAGTTCGTCATTTACATCCCCGAGGATATCAGACACGTCATCTTTTAAGGGAAACTTAACAAAAATCGAGGGTGATGTGTGATCGTGATATTCAATTTCCGCTTCTGCAAGTGCCGTATGGCAATTGCAACACCAATAGATAGGTTTTTTACCCAGAAACATATCTCCGGACAGGGCAAATTCACCACATTCTTTGGCTATTCTGGCTTCATAGGGATAGTTCATGGTCAAATAGGGTTCATCCCATTCGCCCATAACACCAAATCGTTGAAATTCTTCTTTTTGAATGTCCACAAATTTTTGTGCATAGGCACGGCATTCCTGCCTGACCTGGACATCGGTCATCTCTCTTTTCTTTTTGCCAAGTTTTTTATCCACATTATGTTCAATGGGTAGTCCATGGCAATCCCAGCCGGGAACATAGGGGGCATTAAATCCCGCCATCTGGCGGGATCTTATAATAATATCTTTTAATATTTTATTGATCGCATGCCCCATGTGCAGGTGACCATTTGCATAGGGAGGGCCGTCGTGGAGAATAAAAGGTTCTCTATCTTTGGATTGTTCTCTTAATTTTTGATATATTTTTTTTTGGTCCCATTCCTTAAGCTGCCGGGGCTCGCGCTGGGGGAGATTGGCCTTCATTGCAAATTTGGTAGAAGGCAGATTTAACGTTTTTTTATAATCCATTATTCCTCCGATATTCGGATCTGTTAATTTTCATTTATTGAACTTTTCTTTTTACGGGCAAACCGCTAAATTGTCAAGAAATAACAGGCTATGGTGCAGGATGAACGCGGGTAAACCCGGATGGATTAACTTAATTTTTTTTTGACAACCTGATAATGTATCTAAGGGATTTTTCAAACGGCAAGGTGTATTGACTGGTTTTAACAGTAAATTGCGCTTTGATGTCAGGGGTAATCTCCAAAACTGCATTTTTACCTTTCAGTGCACAAATAAATCCGTTTGTCTTTAAAAAGGGTATGCCAAGCCGTGTAAAATTGGATAATTCGGTAAAGGCACGGGAGATGACAACATCAAATTGCCCTTTATAATTATCGTTGTTGTGCAAATCTTCTACCCGGGAATGGATGGCATCGATATTTTTCAGGCCAAGTAATCGAATAACATGCTTTAAAAAATTTACTTTTTTTCGGGAAGAATCCACGAGAACAACGTATAGCAAAGGATTCATGATTTTAAGAGGGATACCTGGAAAGCCTCCTCCCGCCCCCATATCTATAACATGTTTTTGATTACCAAGAAAAGAAAGCGTGGCGATGGAATCAATAAAATGTTTTTCAACAATCTGTAACGGTTCTCTGATGGCGGTTAGATTGATTTTTTTATTCCAAAGCATTAGCTCTTTTGCATGAATCACCATTAAATCTGCTTGATGGTCTAGAACCTTAATCTCCAGTTGTTTTGAACCGTTGATTAATTGAAATTTAAATTCTTGAATGGAATGTTCAGATAAAAGTTGCAAAATTGATAATTTTTACTTGACAAATTAATGGGTTAAATGTACTATTTTCGCTTTCATAAGCTAAGTTTAACTTCGGGAACACACTAACAAAATCGCAATAATTTAGCAATATAAAAATTACGGCAAAGCCTTTAGCAATAAGTGCATTTTAAAATTGTGGGAAGGCAAATTATACATTCATAAGGATGATTTTAAAATGATCAGAGATCTAGAACGAGTAAGAAATATTGGAATCAGTGCTCATATTGATTCCGGTAAAACCACACTGACGGAAAGAATTCTTTTTTACACTGACAAAATTCATAAAATCAGTGAAGTCAGAGGTAAAGACGGCGTGGGTGCAGTCATGGATTCCATGGAGCTTGAAAAAGAAAGAGGCATTACCATTGCATCTGCTGCCACCTATTGTGAGTGGGATAAACACAATATTAACATCATTGATACCCCGGGCCATGTTGATTTTACAGTTGAAGTCGAGCGATCTTTAAGGGTTCTGGACGGTGTTGTTCTGATCCTGTGCTCCGTATCAGGGGTTCAATCGCAATCAATCACTGTTGATCAGCAGATGAAACGATATCAGGTCCCCTGCATTGCTTTTGTCAACAAATGTGACCGATCCGGTGCCAATCCCCTTAAGGTGAGTATACAGCTAAAGGAAAAATTGGGCCATAATTCGGTTATGATGCAGCTTCCGATTGGGCTTGAAGATAAGCATGAAGGCGTCATTGATCTGGTTGCCATGAAGGCCTACTATTTTGAGGGTGAAAATGGTGAAGTAAGAGCGGTCAAGGACATTCCGGAAGATATGATGGAGGATGCCCGGGTGGCGCGTGAAGAGATGATTGATGAAGTCTCTCTTTTTTCAGAAGAACTCACTGATGCCATTTTAGAAGAAGCTGACATCACCGAAGAATTGATTATGGCAGCTGTCAGAACCGGAACCATCGCAAGACAGATGACCCCGGTTTTTCTTGGCTCAGCCTATAAAAACAAGGCGGTTCAGCCTCTTATGGATGCCGTTATCAACTATCTTCCGTCTCCCCTTGACATTGATAATGAAGCCCTTGATATGGATAACAACGAAGAAACCGTTATCCTTGAAAGCAGTTTTGACAAACCCACCGTGGCACTTGCCTTTAAACTGGAAGACGGACAATATGGCCAGTTGACCTATATCAGGGTTTATCAAGGATGTATTAATAAAGGCGATACGCTGATAAATTCCAGGGACGGTAAAAAATTCAAAGCCGGCCGCCTGATCCGGATGCACTCTTCACAAATGGAAGAAGTAGATGCCATACCTGCGGGTCATATTGGTGCCATGTTCGGAATTGACTGTGCATCGGGTGATACTTTTGTTTCTTCACAGATCAATTATTCCATGATCGCCATGCATGTCATGGAACCTGTTATCTCTCTTTCCATTGTGCCCAAAGATAATAAAGCCCAGATTAATATGTCAAAGGCCTTGAACCGGTTCACCAAGGAAGATCCGACGTTTAAAACCTATGTGGATCATGAAACCGGTGATACCATTATACAGGGGATGGGCGAACTCCACCTTGAAGTATACGTGGAGAGAATGAAAAGAGAGTATGATGCCGAAGTGGAAACCGGCAGGCCAAGAGTTGCATACAGAGAAACCATTACTCGAAAAGCCGAGTTTAACTATACCCACAAAAAACAGACTGGTGGTGCAGGTCAATTCGGCCGTGTGGCTGGATTTATGGAGCCGTGTGAAGATGAATTTGAATTTGTAAATAAAATTACAGGGGGCCGTATCCCGACAAATTATATTCCTGCCTGTGAAAAAGGGTTTAAAGGCTGCATGGATAAAGGCCCAAAGCTTGAGTTTCCTGTTACCGATATTAAAATTACCATTAATGATGGTGCCTTTCACGCAGTTGACTCCTCTGAAATGGCATTTAAATCTGCGGCAAGGGGCGCTTTTCTTGAAGGCTACGCCAAGGCAAAACCGGTTGTCAAGGAACCCATCATGAAGGTTGTCATTGAAACACCCAATGAATTTCAAGGTTCCTGCATGGGGCTGATTAACCAGAGAAGAGGTATTATTCAAGGATCACAGGAAGAAGGTGTCATGTCGGTTATCGAATCCCAGGTTCCATTGGCCGATATGTTTGGATTTTCCACTGTCCTTCGATCCGGTACCCAGGGAAAGGCTCAGTTTACAATGGAATTTTCCTCCTACAAACAGGTCCCACAATCTATTGCTGAAGAGATTGCAAGGGAAAAACAAGAAGAAAAATCTAAAAAAAATAATTAGACTTTAAATACAAAGAGAGAGAAAACATGCTTAAAAAAGATCTCATTTCTAAAAGCCCGGTTTCAAGAACCATTGGGATTGAAAATGTAAAAGACGGCAAATTCGGTGCAGTCCTTTCAAGGGCGGGCGTTGGAAAAACTGCCTTTCTTGTGCAAATTGCACTGACACAGCTTCTAAATGATAACAAAATACTTCATATCAGCCTTGATGACCCAATTGAAAAAATAAATATCAGGTACAAAGAAGGATATACAAATCTTGTGGATAGTATCGGTTATGTTGATCCCCAAAAAGCAGTTCGGTTATGGGATGATATTCAAAACCAAAAAGTGGGTATCAGCTATACTGAAACGACATTTGATACCGATAAAATCCGTGATTATCTGAAAAGTTTTAAAAAAGCGGAATTGGCTCTGCCCTCGGTTTTGATTATTGATGGTTTGAATTTTGATCACGATGTTTCAAAAACACTTGATGAACTTGAAAGCCTGAATAACGAATTTTCTATTTTTATCTGGTTTTCCATGAAAAATCACAGAGAAGAAGATCTGTGTGAAGATGGCTTCCCAATCCAGCTCGAAACCCACAAGGACAGATTTGATAAAGCTGTTTTTCTTAAACCTGTGGAAGATAAAATCGAAGCTGTAATACTCAAAGATGGAGACAGAACCGACCAAAGAGATCGATTGGATCCTGCGACTATGATGTTGGTAGGCTAAATAGTGTTTGAACGAAAACTCACCCGTCGGCAGCGCCCATCTGCCTCGTTGCTGCAAAATGCTGCCAAATTATAAATCGGGCCTCATGTACTATAGTACACTCCGGTTTCAGCATTTCTTGCGCCTTGCATATGGGCAACTTTGTGAGCTTTGCTCCTCTACGAGCCGCCCAAACACGGGTTTTCGGTCAGCTACTAATTAAGTAAAAACAGGCTGTAGGTTGTTAATAACAATTTACAGCCTTTTTCTTTATATATCATCTTTTTCAAACTTGACATAAAGGATAAAACGTAATAATTGCATATACAAATCAATTAATTTGAGGTAATAATGGAATCGGAAGCAAATTTTTTAGAAAGTTGCCTGTTTTTTAATACCAACGGGCTTTCCCGGTATCTTTTAAAGATTGCTGAAAAAGAGTTCAAACATTTAGAACTCTCTCCTGCCCATGCATCCCTATTGCTTCTGGTATACGATACCCCGGGAATCGGACCAAAAAAACTGGGCGCACAACTTCACCTGACACCATCAACCATAACTCGATTTGTCGATGCCCTGGTGAAAAAAGGATTGGTCACAAAAAGCAGCAAAGGAAAGACGGTTATTGTAACACCGACTCATAAAGGCCTTGAACTGAAACGATCCATTGCTGTAGCCTATAAAAAACTATATCTCAAATATACTAAAGCTTTGGGATCTCAGACTGCTAACGCATTATCTTTTTCTATTCTCCAGGCCAATAAATCCCTGGCTGATTATTTAGACCATAGCAATGAAAACCTATAAACTTATCATTGAGTACGATGGGTCTCAATTTTCCGGCTGGCAGCGTCAAAATGATCAGACCACCATTCAAGGTGAAATTGAAAAAGCCTTAAGTCAAATTTTAAATCATAAGATTCACATTGCAGGATCCGGACGTACCGATGCCGGTGTTCATGCCTATGGCCAGGTGGCGAGTTTCAAGGCTCAAACAAAAGTTGAGCCCCGGGCCATAAAAAAAGGGTTGACCAGTATGCTCAAACGCGCTGTCGTTATACGGAAATGCAGTATCGTTAACGATAATTTCCATGCCCGGTACAGCGCCGTTTCCAAGGAATACCACTATTTTATTTTAAACAGACCCGACCCATGTGCAATCAATCGGAGTTATCAATGGCATATTAGGCAACCGCTTGATCTGGATATGATGAACCAATGCAGTCAACTTATTATAGGAACACATGATTTTAAGTCTTTTGAAAGCACCGGCAGCCCGAAGTCATCAACAATCAGGCAGCTTTTTTTTGCAGATTTTAAGAAAATGAACGATGATCAGATCGTTTTTAAAATAGCTGCCACAGGTTTTTTAAAATATATGGTCAGAAATATTGTGGGGACGATTGTGTCAGTGGGATTAAATAAAATGACGATTGATGAATTTATGATAGTGTTCAAAGGAAAAGATAGAACAAAGGCCGGTGCAACAGCACCGGCCCATGGACTATTTTTAAAAAAAGTAAACTACTCGTAATCCAGAGCCCGGGGTAAACGCATGTAACTTATTCGACATGCTGTTATGGAATGCAAAATTTTCATAGTTCAAGGCGGAAAATAAATTTGACATTTACCCTGACACGTGGTCTTTAATTTTTTTAATATGTTCGTTATAAAAAGAAATTATATCTCGCCTGTAAATTAAACCAACCAGGGTTCCCTGATTATCTTTTTCAACAACCGGCAGTGCATCAATATTTTTTTGAGTCAGTTTAAACAAAACAGCATTCAGATCTTCAGATGCATTGGTGTAAATCAGGTCTGTGGTCATAATATCCCGCATTACAACCAATTGTTCGATATGCTGGGTAAAAATAACCTCTCTTATATCTGTGGACGAAAAAATACCGGAGAAGTTTCCATCTGCATTCATAACAGGGAAATAATGCTGTTTAGTGCTTGAAAATATTTTTTTAAATTCACTGAACGGCATATTTTCGTTTACACAACGAACATCTTTGATATGATTCCTCAAATCACCAACCTTGATGGTCTGAAGAATATCCATCATAAATTCTCCTGCATGGGCTGGAGAATCAATCCTTGATTTTACCTGATTCTCAAAAATGGTCCATCGCTGACTCAAGAGATAACAGATTGAGCAGACCATGAGACTGGGTAACAGCAAGTGGTATGAGTTTGTCATCTCACTGATAAAAATAATCGTTGAAATGGGTGTGTTGGATGCTGCGGCAAAAAAACCAGCCATACCGACTATCACAAAACTACCCGGATGTGTAACAATGGTGGGAATGAAGATATGAAATATTTTTCCAACAGCACCGCCCATGGCACCGCCAATAACGACAGAGGGGCCGAATACCCCGCCACTGCCACCGGACCCGATGGAAAAAGAAGTCGTGAAAATTTTACCAATTGCAAGCGCGATTAACGTTGAAATAGCCAGCTGGTTAAAAATTGCCTTTTGTGCCATTCCATAGCCGAACGCAAGTGTATAGGGTAAAAAGAATCCGACAATACCTGTTAATAATCCGCCGACGGCTGGTTTTAAATGATTGGGAATTTTTAATTTCTTAAAAATATCAACAACACCATAAAACACCTTGATATACAAAATTGCAGTAACAACAAGGACACCGGCCAGTACAAGATAAGGACCAAGTTCCAGGGGATTTTGGAATTTAAAATTGGGTGAATCAAAAAGTGATCCCCATCCAAATACAAGACAGAATGTACAATAGGCCACAACTGATGAGATCCCGGCAGGAATAATGACTTCGGATTCAAAATCAGGATCACGATAAAGGACTTCTGCGGCAAACAAGGCACCGGCTAAAGGTGCACGGAATATGGACCCGACCCCTGCCCCGATCCCGGCTGCCATCATGATTCGTCTTTCCCGGGCAGACAGCTTGAGTTTATCAGCCAGAAAAGAACCGAATCCAGCACCGATTTGTGCAATGGGGCCTTCCCTTCCTCCTGATCCACCGGTGGTTAATGTGATCGTAGATGCAATTGTTTTAATAAAAGGAATTCTGGCACGAATTTTACCGCCTTTATGGTGATAAGCGTCAATGGCGGCATCTGTTCCGTGCCCCTCGGCTTCCGGAGCAAAGGTGTACACAAGCCAGCCACTGAAAATGCCACCAATCGCAGGCAGGATTAACAGCATCCATCGATTCAGTGATGTTTCCGAATTCGGTAGCAGCAAATGTTCTCCAGCCGGAGCACTGGGTCTGTACCCAGCCATCAAATCCAAAAAATAGTGCATGCCGAGCCCACACAGATAGTGAAAAATAACAGCTCCACCTCCGGCGATGATTCCAATCAGAACAAATCGGAACAACCACTCTCCGGCAACAGCGATATCATTTTTACCGACCTTATCTCTAAATCCCATTGCTGCTATCCTTTCAGATCACTGATTCCGCTCAAAATGATATCAAATAATGTTTCAACATCACTTTCTTCAAGACATGAAAAAGCAATACGTATATTCTCATCACCAATGGAAATCAGTCCGGTACCGTAGTTGTTAAGAAGATGAATACGAAGCTCTTCTGCATTGACATCTTTGAGCCTGATACACATAAAATACCCTGAATTAAATGGATAGACGTCAAAGGCATCCGTGTATTTCGGATTTTTTAGCACGTCTTTCATTTTAAGGGCCCGGCTTTTTAATAAGTCGAATTTTTCTTTTTTATCGGCATCATAATTTTCATCAGCCATGGATTTTAAAAGAATGGTCTGGCTTAAGTGTGAACAATTAGAAATATTACCCCTGATGCAACCGCCTGTTTTCTTTTCTAAGGATTCTAAAACATAATCATTGGCTGGAACAACACCATAGGTTATAAACCCGGTTCTAAAACCCCATACATAATCTTCTTTTGTGGCACCATCTAATTTGATTGCTACAATACGTTCATGGGCACCGGTAAGTTTTGTGAAAATGGACTCTTTACTGGTTTCTTCTTCGAAAAACAGACCAAAATATGCATCATCACATGCGACCACAACATTTATGCCCTCTTGAGCTATATCAATTAAGATGCTTGCAACTCTGTCAGCCTCTGAAATGCTTAAAGAATACCCGCTTGGGTTGTGTGGAAAATTGAGTACAGTGACTATTTTATCATTCTCTTTGGCTTGCTGGCGAATAACCTGTTCAAACGAATCAACATTAAACTTTGTTAATGCATCGTCATACGCCTTGTAGTGAACAATTTTAGCCCCATTTCGAACACAAAAAGTCATATTGTAATTTCCCCACATCATGTCGGGTAAAACCACAACATCGTCATTATCAATCCACATATCCGATAAGATGCTCACGCCATGAGTGATACCTGATGTAACCACTGGCAGGCT
>JAKIUJ010000277.1 GCA_021647625.1 Desulfobacula sp. | reverse complement strand
TTTCTCCAAAAAAACTTTCACCTGGCAGAAAAATCAAATTGAAAACCGGATTAAGAATCAGGTGAAAGAACTATTTGACCAATATAAAGGGTCCCATATTTTTGCTTCTGACATTGATGATGAGGCTTTGGATGCATTGAACAAAAACAGGTCTGCCCCACCCTTTGACCAGCTGATAGATGTCTCAAAAAAAGATTTTTTCAGCTTGTCACCTGACAAAACCCTTAAAGGCAAAAAAGGTGTGGTGATGTTGAATCCACCCTATGGGAAGCGTTTGGGAAAACAACAAAACACCGCCTCCTTTTACCGGGAGATCGGCAAAAAACTTAGCTTGGATTTTAAGAAATGGCGAGTGGGTATCATTTTTCCTGATCGTAAAACCCTGAACACTTTTGGGATTAGACTTGAACCGCACCCCATTTTTCATGGGGGACTTGATATCTTTGCAGGTATCGGTATCATCTGATTTGGTCACCAAACCCCTGGTGGCATTTTGTAAAATGCCGGCCTCCTGGTGTTTCTTTTTCAAAACCATCCGGCATTTGATGTCTACATCTATCCTGGACATCCGGGCATCGTGTCTGGAATCTGCAACCTGACGGAACATCTGAAGGACTTGGGATATCTCCCTGCAAAATAATTCTTTTTTTACCCCGCTTTGTGGGATCTGGAATTGGGATCGCCGATAACAATGTTCTGGTATAGGGATGGACAGGGTTTTCAAACAACTCTTTTGTTTCAGCCATTTCCACAATCTGCCCCAGATACATGACGGCAATTTTGCTGCAGATATGCTCGACCACAGCAAGATCATGGGAAATAAATATATAGGATAAAGACAATTCCTCTCTTAGGTCAACCAGAAGATTCAACACCTGTGACTGAATGGAAACATCAAGCGCTGAAACCGGTTCATCTGCGATGATAAGCTGTGGATTTAAAGAGATCGCACGGGCAATGCAAATTCGTTGACGCTGCCCCCCTGAAAACTCGTGGGGATACCTTTCCATGGCATCCGGGCCAAGCCCCACCTTTAATAACAGGTTTTCAACAATTTTTCTTCTCTGTTTTTTTGTAGCAACCCCATGAACCACAAGGGGTTCTGCAATGATATTTCCGATTTTCTGCCTTGAATCCAAAGATGCCATGGCATCCTGAAATATCATCTGCATCTTTTTTCTTTTTTTTCTAAGTTCCCGGGATGAAAGATCGCAAATAGGATTTCCCTCTACGAAAATTCGGCCATCCGTGGGTTCAATGAGCCTTAGAATCACACGACCCAGCGTTGATTTACCGCAGCCGGATTCACCGACAATACCAAAGGTTTCACCCCTTTGAACACAAAAGCTGACATCATCCACCGCCTTGACAACACCTTTGCCGCCATTGAGGGTAAAATATTTTTTAATATGTTTGACTTCTAACAGCGGCTCATTGTTCATAGGGATTCCAGCATGAGAGTGTATGGTTTACCAAATTTTTACCCGTTTCAACATAATTGGGACCAGGGTTCCTTTGTGAACAAATTTCAATTTTTCGTTCACAGCGATCCGCAAAATAACATCCTTGAGGCCTGTTCTCAGGCCCCGGAACCATACCCTTGATGGTGGACAAATACTTGGCATTTCTGCCTATTTTCGGTATGGAAGATAATAGTCCCCGGGTATATGGATGTCTTGGATTTTCAAACAAAGAGATCACATTGGCCTGTTCAACAATTTTTCCGGCATACATCACAGAGACATCATCACAGAACTCCGCCACCACTCCCAAATCATGGGTAATCATCAGAATGGACATGCTCAGCTCTTCTTTTAACCGAATCAAAAGATCAAGGATCTGGGCCTGGATCGTCACATCAAGGGCGGTTGTCGGCTCATCTGCAATCAACAGTTTCGGGTTGCACGCCAGGGCCATGGCAATCATAACCCTCTGGCGAAGCCCGCCGGACAATTGATGGGGATATTGTTTTAACCGATTTTCAACATCTCCGATACCCACTAAATCAAGAAGCTCCATACATCTTTTTTGAACATCCTTTCCTGAAAGCCCCTGGTGCAGACTCAAGACCTCTCCTATCTGATAACCAATGGTAAAACACGGATTAAGACTGGTCATGGGTTCCTGGAAAATCATCCCGATGCTGTTCCCCCGGATTTTTCTCATGGTTCGATTGTTAAATCCAAGCAGATCCCGGTCTTCAAATAAAATTTTGCCTGATTTTACAAAAGACGGCGGCGAAGCCAGAAGGCGCATAATAGACATGGCTGTCACAGATTTGCCACATCCCGATTCCCCGACAAGGCCCATTATCCTTGCCTTTTTAATCTCAAAAGAGACATCCTCCACAACAACAATGGGCGCGTGTTCAGTATTAAACCCGATGCTCAGGCCTTCAACCTTCAAAATGGTATCAGAATCCGGGTTCTTAATATTTTTATCAACGACCATCAGGCAAATACGGATTTGGGAAAATTAAAGGACACGATCCAGTCCGGCATATCCACAATTTCAGGAATTCTTAAATCTGCACACACACTGCAAAGCATATAGACGTCATCCGGGTCCATCTTATATTTTTTTGAAATAAGATCCACCATCTGGGAAACGGCATCCCTGGCGTTCTGCATCAAATCAGGCCCAATACCCATGGTGACCTCATATCCATTTTCATCGATATGCCGGCACACAGGCCCTGCGGTTGTGAACCGGGGAAATTTCAAATTCATCTCTTTTTCAACTTCTATTTTAAAAGAAATATTCATTGGGCTTTCAATGGCTGTACCGCAGATTTCACCATCCCCCTGTGCAGCGTGGGCATCTCCGACAGATAAAAGTCCCCCTGCCACTTCCACGGGAAGATAGAGAACACTTCCTTCGCACAGACCCCTTGTATCCATATTGCCCCCGACGTTTCTGGGATTCACCACACTATGGAGTCCCTTGACTGCCGGTGCATTCCCAATGGTGCCGGGAAAAGGCTGAACAGGCACTTTCCCGCCGGGCTTAAACTCGGCCAGGCTTCCGGGCGTATTATCATATTTCCAGATATGCAGTGCAGGCTTGTCAAACTGATCGGCCAGCAATCCAAATCCCGGTATAATAGCTGTCCATCCCCACCCACTGGTATCAAAGGACAGGATACTTATTTTTAATGCATCTCCGGGCACAGCGCCATCCACATAGACAGGTCCTGTCACCGGGTTGACCTTTTCAAAATCAAGATTCGGAACCTCTTTCACGGTGGATTCAGAGTTCAACTGCCCACCGGATGCATCCTGGGCTTCAAATTCTACAATATCTCCGGGCGCTACTTTCAAGGCCGGTTCAAGGGAGTTGTCCCAGCCTAGATGTACCCTGTTTTTAAGGATATAATCTGCTGTATTGATCATGGCCGTTCCTTTTTCTTATTGTAAAACCGGACCCGGTCAAAACAGGACCAGGTCCGCAATTTTACAAAATTTTATATTTTATGTCCTACTGAAAACCCGTGTTTGGGCGAAAAATCAGCCATATGCAAGGCGCAAAACATTCTGAAACTCAAGTGTACTGCTGTACATAAGACCACTCTTATAGTTTGGCAGGATGTTACAGCAACGCCGCAGATGGATAAGTTTTGGTCAAACACTATTGAGCATCTTTTGCATAGACATGCTCATAGTTCACCGGAATATGAACCGGGTCTACAAATATAGCATCAGGACCGCCTAAACGTTTAGCCCGCATTGTAAATCTGAGCTCATTAAATATCGGAACCCAGGGTGCATCTTCCATCACTGAAATATATATGGATCTCCATAGCTCAAGACGTTCATCACGTTTTGACGGATCACTCATGGAATCCGCTTCCATGGCTTTTTTGTCAAGTTCGTCATTCATATACCATGCCCAGTTCCAACCGCCTTTTACAGCACCGCCACCGCCAAGGATGGGGCCGTAAAAATTTGAGGGGTCCGGGAAATCAGCAATCCATGCCATACCGCCAGACCATATCATTGGTGCCTGATCAGGCTCTCCGCCTGCAGCAATGACAGTTGACTGGGCCAGAGTTTTTATCTCAGCCTTGATACCGATGGC
>JAKIUJ010000276.1 GCA_021647625.1 Desulfobacula sp. | reverse complement strand
GCCGTCCGGATAAAATCCTGAATCAACCCACTCTGCATAAGAGTAGCCGCTGGTGCCGATGCAAAGTCGGCAACGGTGAGTGGTGTTGCGTGTCATCTATATTCCCATGCTCCTTTATATGTCCATGCGCTATATTTCCATCCCCTGGGGGGTGCGAATAATACCGATGACCTTGCCCTGGATGAGAATATCTTCAAATTCATATTTCTGGGAATGGAAGTCGGGGTTTTCCGGGCGCAGTTCAATAAAATCTGGATGCATGAAAAAACGTTTCACTGTGGCTTCTTCGTGGTGGATCAGGGCGACGACTATTTCTTTGTTATGGGCGAATTGCCTGGGTTCGCAAATGGCAATGTCCCGGTCCAGAATACCGGCGTTTTTCATCGAATGCCCCTGGATATTGAGAGCAAACAGGTTTTGTCCGGGATAGAGTTTGGCATCCACTAAAAGAGAACCCTCCCATTCCTGTTGGGCATACATGGGCAGGCCTGCTGTGACGTGTCCGATAATCGGGATTTGCTTTTGACGTTGTGTAATATGCAGGTCGCCTGTTTTGTCCAGGATATGGACAATGCGAGAGTACCGGCCCTCCCGCCGGATATAGGTCTTGTCTTCAAGGGCTTTTAAGGTCTGGGCCACTGCGGCATGGCTGATGGAAAGGGCTTCGGCGGCAGTGCGCAGGCTGGGTGCTTGTCCGTTTTTAGTAATTATCTTTTTCAGGTATTCGAGTACTTTTTGCTGGTTTTGGGTCAGTGTGGGTCTCATAATCCGGTTCCTTGATTGCATTTTCTTACACAATAAGAATATTTTAAACAAATGTCAATGTGAATGTAAAGGGTTTGTATGGTATTTGCCTGAACGAATATGAAATGTGTGTTAATATGGTTAGACCATTTAAAGTTTTTTATCGCACGGCCAGGCAGGGCTTTATGACAATCGTCATGGAAAAGGGCGGGTTTTAAAGCTTGACAACCCTATGCCATATGGGCTACAGAAACTTACAATCAGGCTATAGAAGCGCTTTTTAAGCTGTTTGCAGGTGTTAAAAATTTAACGGGTTTGGAAGAACTTAATGGCACAACTAGAATTAAAAAATGTAAGTGTAAGGTTTGGCGGTCTGCTGGCATTATCAAGTTTGAGTTTTACCATAGGCAATGGTCGTATCGTGGGGTTGATTGGTCCTAATGGTGCCGGTAAGACCACAGTTTTCAATGTGTTGACAGGCGTTTATAAGACATCGGAAGGGGATGTGACTTTTAACGGCGAAAGTATTCTGGGGCAAAGGCCCTATTATATTTTTGAAAAGGGGATTGCCAGAACATTTCAAAATATCCGTTTGTTTTCCGCAATGACAGCCGTGGAAAATGCCATGGTTGCCAGGCACTGCCGCTCAAGCAATGGGATTGTCGGGGCGATTTTACGAACAAAAGCCCAGAAAAAAGAAGAGGCTTACATTAAAGAAAAGGCAATTGAGGCACTCAAGTTCATGGGGGTTGATCAATATGCGGATACGGTGGCATCCAATATGCCCTATGGTCTCCAGAGAAGACTTGAAATCGCACGGGCCATTGCATCCGAACCCCAGGTGTTATTGCTGGACGAACCCGCTGCCGGGATGAACCCCAGCGAATCCTCAGAGTTAATGACGGACATTGCACGCATAAAAGACATTGGTATTGATGTGCTCCTTGTGGAGCATGACATGAAAGTCGTCATGGGCGTGTGTGATCATATTATATGTGTTGATCATGGTGTGAAGATTGCCGAAGGTGATTCACAAGAAATTCAGAATAATCCAAAGGTAATCGAAGCGTATCTTGGTCAACCGGCCAACCAATAATTTTAAGGAGAATGAAGATGAAAAAACAAGTTTTATCAATTGTGGTGATGGGCCTTATGCTGGTTCCATTTCTTTTTGGGCAGGTTTCTGCAAAAACATTGAAAATAGGCTCTATGGGTCCTTTGACAGGCCCCTACGCTGCGGATGGCAACGATATTAAAAACGGTGTTTTAACTGCCATTAAAGTGATTGAAGACCAGGGCGGCATTCCGGGTTATGACAAAATTAAGCTGTTCCCACAGGATACTGCATGTGATCCGAAACAGGCTGTTGCCGCAGCGAACAAATTGATCAACCTTGAAGTTGTTGGCGTTATCGGTGCATATTGTTCCTCTTCTACAATTCCTGCATCTGCGACATTGGACGAAGAAGATATTATTATGATTACCCCGGCTTCCACTCATCAGGATGTGACAGACAGAGGTCTTGAATACATGTTCAGAATGTGCGGAAGAGACGATGCCCAGGCACCTGCTGCTGTGAAATTCATGAAAGAAGCACTTCAGGCCAAAACCATCTTTATCGTTGACGATAAAACCACATATTCCCAGGGTCTTGCCGAGGGTGTTGCAAAAGCATCCAAAAAAATGGGAATCAAAGTATTGGGTTATGATCATGTTAACCAGGGAGACAAAGACTTTTCTGCAATTTTGACCATGGCAAAAAGAGAAGGCGCAGACATTTTCTACATGAGTCTTCAGAATCATTCCACAGGAAGCCTTATGGCAATTCAGGCCAAAAGAATGGGTCTTAAAGCTCAGATCGTTTCCCAGGATGCCATGTTCCATCCCAACTTTATCAAAGTTGCCAAAGCTGCCGGCGAAGGTATCTATGTAACTTATGGATATACTGATAGAACCACTGATGCTTACAAGGCATATGAAAAAATATTCACATCTAAATATGGCGAAATCGGTGCTTATGGCACCTATGCATATGATGGTGCCATCGCTCTTTTAAAATCCATTAAAGCCGCCGGTTCCACTGATCCTAAAAAAGTGAAAGCCGCCATGCTTGAACTTGATTATGCAGGTGCGTCCAAACACGTGAAATTCCAGAAAAACGGAGATTCCGGATCATCCTACATTGCATATAAAATTGTAAATGGAGAATATGTTCCTTACTGGACTCCGGAAGACGGCGTTATAAAATAAGCAGTACATGAATGTTAAGCCGTATGACCCAGTTGAAAATTAAAAAGGTCATACGGTTTTTACATGTTAACATTAAGGGTTAGGCAATAAAAAAATAATGGATTATTTTATTCAGCAGTTAATTAACGGTATTACCCTTGGCGGTATTTATGCCTTGATTGCCCTTGGGTATACCATGGTATACGGCGTCATACAGCTGATCAATTTTTCCCATGGCGAGTTTTTCGCAGCCGGCGGATACGTCGGTGTGATTATTTTAAGTTATTTAGCAGGCCTGGGATTCATGGAAACCCATCCATGGATATGTCTTGGCATGTCGTTTCTTTTGACAATGGGGTATTGTGCATTTCTGGCTATCGGGGTTGAAAAAGTGGCATATCTTCCTTTGCGGCATAAATCCAGACTGGCGGCTCTCCTGTCAGCTCTGGGCATGTCGATTTTTCTATCCAATGCACTGATGCTTACCCAGGGCGTTTTTGATAAACCCTATCCGGGTGAGTTGTTCAATGGTGGCTGGGAGTTCGGTTTGGTCAGTATTTCATATCTCCAGGTCATGATCGTAGTGATGACGGCTGTATTACTTGTGGCATTGAATATCCTGGTTTTTAAAACAAAAATGGGTATGGCCATGCGGGCCACAGCCCAGGATAAGACTATGTCGGCTCTTGTTGCCATCGGCAGCAATAGAATTATATCGTTGACCTTTGCCATTGGTGCGGGGCTAGCAGCAGCAGCAGGAATCATGGTGGGTCTGTATTATGGATCTGTACGGTATGATATGGGATTTGTCCCGGGTATAAAGGCGTTTTCCGCAGCCGTCCTGGGCGGTATCGGGAATATTACCGGTGCCATGCTGGGCGGTTTGATCATAGGGCTGGTGGAGGTATTCGGTGCCGGATATATCTCGGGTCAATACAAGGATGTGTTTGCATTTGTCATATTGATTGCGGTCCTATATTTTAAACCAACAGGAATTATGGGTGTGAATGTCGATGATACACGAGTTTAAGAAAGTATGGAAAACCTATACAATAGGTATGTTATGGTTGCTGGGCCTGCTATGGCCCCTTTTGGGCATCCATCCTGATGGAACGCTCTCTTTTGAAAAAAC
>JAKIUJ010000037.1 GCA_021647625.1 Desulfobacula sp. | reverse complement strand
ATGATACACCAGGAATACTCTGGCCGGTCATTGAACCCATTGAAAAAGCCTATCGGCTCGCAGCAAGTGGTGCAATTTCCGATACCGCCATTGATTACACGGATATAGCTTTTTTTGCAGCAGGTTTTTTAAGAGACACCTATCCGGACCTGCTTTTAACCCGGTATTCTTTTTTGAATCCCCTCCCGATAGATGCCATGGATATCCTTGAAAAAATCGGTGCTGCCAAAGGGTGTTTAAAAAAAGGAGGATTGATTGATCTTCAAAAAGCCTCTGAGGCATTGATCCGTGAGCTTCGGGCTGGTAAGATAGGAAAGATAAGTTTTGAAACACCAAAGGATTTGAAAAATGATGAGATTTAATGAACATAACCAGATAGGCTATCTTAGGCTTACGTTGAAATTTTTTTGTAGCTTTTTAATTTTTGTATTTCTGTCGCAACCTGCCTTTGCAGGTCAAAGCTTCATGCCGACAAGAACCCACGCCTTGCAGAGCATTAAAATAATTGAAGCTCTTGAAAATGCGCATTATTTAAAAAAGAAGCTCGACAATAAGATGTCTTCACAGATATTAAGTCAATATCTAAAACGCCTGGATCCAAGAAAAAACCTTTTCACAGT
Organism: Desulfobacula sp.; assembly: GCA_021647625.1. Classification (GTDB taxonomy): domain Bacteria; phylum Desulfobacterota; class Desulfobacteria; order Desulfobacterales; family Desulfobacteraceae; genus Desulfobacula. Next base: position 25,395 of record JAKIUJ010000037.1, on the reverse strand, counting down.
TGAAGATATTCGTTATTTTAACAAATATGAGTTCCGGATAGATGATGAATTAAAGCGTGGCAGACTGGGTATTGCATTCAATATTTTCAATGCATACCTGGATCGTGCAGAACAACGAACCAATTATATACTTTCCATGATACCGGACTGGGAAAAAAAAATCAATTTTGAACAAAATGATTCATTGATTATTGAAAATGAATTGCGTCAATGGCAAAATAACAAAGAAACCCTATATGCTCTATGGCGTAATGAATTTAAAAATCATGTCATTACCCTTATGTTGGATGAACAGGATTCCAAAAAAATCACTTCAACACTTGATAAACTGTATTCAAATCGGCTAAAACGGCTAAAACAGACAGAACCCAATGATATATTCCAAATCTTCATTAATATTGTGGCAGCTGCCTTTGATCCGCATACTCAATACTTTCCACCAAGGGCATCGGAAGATTTTGATATTCAAATGAGCCTGTCGCTAGAAGGTATTGGTGCTGTTTTACAAACCGAATATGAATACACAAAAGTGGTAAGACTCATCCCTAAAGGCCCGGCTGATAAGTCTGCTCTTCTGATGCCCGGAGATAAAATTATAGGGGTCGGTCAGGGAAAAGCCGGTGACATTGTTGATACCATAGGTCAGCGGATTGATCATGTTGTAAAACTCATACGTGGCCCTAAAAACACCTATGTCCGGCTTAAAATTATTCCTGCTAAAAAAAGCACATCCACCAAAACGATCCGGATAAAAAGAGATCGGGTCAAATTAGAGGAGCAATCTGCTAAAAAAAAGCTCATAACTATAAATAATGAGAATGAAACCTTGAAAATAGGTATCATTGAAATACCCAATTTCTATATTGATTTTAATGCCTTTAACAAAGGGGATAAGGACTATAAAAGTACAACAAAAGATGTAAAAAAATTATTAGTGGAGCTTGAAAAAGAAAAAATTGACGGCCTGATTATAGACCTTCGGGATAATGGTGGCGGTGCGCTTCAAGAAGCCAGCCAGCTCACCGGTCTTTTTCTTAAAACAGGCCCTATAGTTCAAATAAAATATAAGCACAAAATTGCCCGACTTTATGATGATGACCCTGATATCGCCTACACAGGTCCCATGATTGTGATGATGAACAGGATGAGTGCTTCCGCTTCTGAAATTTTTGCCGGTGCCATAAAAGATTATCATAGAGGCATAATTGTCGGCAGCAGAAGCTTTGGCAAAGGAACCGTACAAGAATTACTAAAAGTAAATGATGGAAGGCTCAAATTAACCCGTGCCAAATTTTATAGAGTGTCGGGTGAAAGCACTCAACATTTAGGGGTATTACCCGATTTAACTTTCCCCCGGATTTATAATATTGACGATACGGGGGAAAGTTCACTTGATGGTGCTTTACCATGGGATACGACGGTTCGATCATTGTATACTGCTTATCCAAAACTGGATGTAATTTCCATGCAATTGAACGAAAACTATAAAGACAGGGCCGCCACTGATCCTGGCCTTAACTATCTTGAAGAACGAATACAAATGATGTCGAAGCTTGACTTAGAAAAAACACTATCATTAAATATCAACACAAGAAAACAAAGAAAAGAGGCACTTGAACAATTGGAGCTTGATATAGAAAATCAATACCGTAACGCCATTGGAAAATCAACCTTAAAAGATCTTTCAGACCAGGACAACAAGCGGACAGATCTTAAAGAAATATTAATGGCTCAAACGCAATTGGTTATGGCTGACTATATAACCCTTGTCCATGATTATGGCTATTCCTGGTAAGGAACGGAAATGAAACTAAATTAGACAAATATTGGATACCCCTATGGCTTATTCAAAAATAAATTATCAATTTTGAGTAAGCCGTTAATGATTCATCAATATAAATGACACTTTTTGAATATTATTTCATATAAACACATTTGAAGGAGTTAACCATGGCAATGGCCAGTGCACGGCACATACTTGTCGACAGTGAAAATTTTTGTAAAAAATTAATAGAAAAAATAAAAAAAGGTAAAGATTTCAACCTGATTGCTAAAGAACACTCTAAGTGTCCATCCGGAAAAAATGGAGGAGATCTAGGAGAATTTGGACCTGGCCAGATGGTCCCTGAGTTCGATAAAGTAGTTTTTAATGAGGAAGTCGGGACACCCCATGGTCCTATAAAAACAGAATTCGGTTTTCATATTGTAGAGATCACAAGTAGAAGCTAAGCCATTTTTTTAAAATTTACGGCATGATTTTTTCTCTATAAAATCTATGCCGTATTTTTCTTTAATCAGGACAACATTATCAGATGAGTGTAAGATTAAAAAAAATATTTTTTTACGGTTTTTTAATATTTTTGATTTTTTTAATCGTTTCACCGTTTCTCATTTCCCTGGCCATCAATTCAAATCCTGTTAAAAATAAAGTGGCATCTTTTATCGCTGAAAAAACTCATCAAAAGATCGAGATCAAAGATTTTTCGATTGTTTTTTTTCCAAAACCCGGCTTAAAAATAAATGGTTTAAACTATACCCATGCTGACCTGTCATTGGTCCGGATACGTGCTGTCACCATAACATTTAATGCTATCAAATTACTGCTGGGAAAATTCATAATTGAACAAGTACGTCTTGATAACCCTGTTGTAAATTTTTCTCAAGTTATTAAGGGATCTAACAAAAAAGCGGCATTAGGGTTTGATATATCTAAGGTTTTTGACTTAAAAAATCTATTTTCATATTTACCTGACTCCCAGAATCATCTCAAAATTATAGTGAATAATCTTGTCGGTTCATATTTCAAACGATTGGATGGCTCTATATTGCTTTTAAAAAACGAATCTAAGATTATTTTCAATACATCCATTGATAAAATCAAAGTTCACACGTCAGATATCGATCCTGTAATATCCACATCTTTTTTCAATTTTCAGACAATTGAAATCGATAAGCTCAACTTGTTTGCGACCTTGGATACAACTTTGGGCATAAACGGGCGGTGTGTATTTGATACCTTGAAAATAAAAAAGGATACGGATACCATTATATTTAATACCAATCGCTTTGAAACTGTTTTCAAACTAAAGGACGGATCTTATCGCCTTGAAATTCCATCATTTAGCACACAAATTCCCCATGCCAATCTTGGCATAAGGTTTCAATCCCGAAACGATAACTCTTTTATTCGGTTTACGGGCAGTGATATCGATCTTAAACAGGCAAGACGCTTCGCATTAACTTTTATTGCTAAAAATAATGTTACGGATACTTTGTTTGAAATTATTCAGGATGGCACTTCACCCCGGATTGAGGTTTCATTTGAGAATAAAGAGCTTTCCAAACTGTTTGATACGAAAAATTTAATCCTTGATGGCGTTATAAAAAATGGTGTTGTAAATATACCTAAAACCCAGTTAACAGTCTCTAAAGTTATAGGCAGGGCAAGCATCAAGAATGGTGCATTAGAAATTAAAACGACAGAAGGTCTTGTCCAGCAGGCTACCATAAAAAATGGATATTTTAATATTGATCTTCTCAATTATAATGATTACCCGTTTCATGGAAAATTTTTATTGGATATTGATCTGTCTTCTATTCCTAAAACTCTGATTGCACTATTACCTGATACAGTTTTGGCCGGAGAACTTAAACGCGTACGAGATGTGACAGGCCGATGCACTGCAACGCTTGTCTTGCAATTACCGACTTCGACCCCGGCACTCATAGTAAAAGTGAGCACCGAAGATTTTTCAACTACAGGAAGGTATGACCGTATCCCGGATACAATTTTAATAGAAAACATTTTATTTAAATATGAACCCGATATCATCACCTTAGAAAACGTACGTGGTCAAATTAATGGGAACAGCATCATTGATCTTAATACTACCATTAATCTGAAAGATAAGATAAGCATTGAAGCGCTGTCCGGGACAGCATTGATATCTCTGAAAAAAACGATTCCATGGTTACGGTCCTTTAAAAAAACAAGGGAGATGATCTCACCTGTAGTTGATGGAACAGGAATACTTTCAATCAAACATATAAATTTAGCAGGGCCTGCCTTAAATCCTGAAAAATGGAAATTCAACGCGCTTGGTTCAGGGGAAAAAATTGACTTGACGACTCGCCATGACAAAAAAGAAATTACCAATTTATCATTTACTTATGATTTAAAAACCAATGAATTTAAATTGGGCAACATCAATATGGCATCAAATAGTTTTTCATGGCTTGATGCCGAGCTAAAGCCTGATTATATAGATGCTTTTTCTTTTCCATCACTCCAAAACGGGCATTTTCTATCAGGCAAATCCGGATGCAGTTTTAATGGAACACTCAAATTCCAGGGGAATGCTGCCATCTCATTTGATCTGCAAGGGAAAAAATACAGTTCAATGACTCTTAAAAGCGTGTCTATTAAAGATCCGGATTTGTCAAAAGCCACCCTAAGTTTTATTGGTAAAAACAAAAGCTATCCGATAAATTTCAAGGGAAAAATAGACACAAGAACAATAAAGAAAATATTCAATCCTGAGAGTGTCCTGGCAAAAAATATATATGAGATTACCAAGGGGGAACCCTTAAGTATTCAATCCGACAAAACGTCTCAAATAAAAATACACACTAAATATCTGGACCTTAATGCTCTTCGTTCTTATTTAGAGTCATCTTCAATAAAAAAAAGTTCTTTTCCCAAGACAACCATTTTGTTTCAAGCTGATGCAATTAAATATAACGCTCTGAATTTCAAAGCAATTGACAGCAAAATCTTATTGTCCCCGAATAACTTATATATTCGTGTCAATAGCGGCAGATTATGCGATCTTAAAACTACAGGTTACATCACTTTAAAAGACAATAACATGTTTACCAGTTTTCCTTTTGCAGCTAAGGATAAAGAAAACATTCAAGATCTTTTATCCTGTATCCTGCAAAAAGAAAATTTTATGAATGGTCAATATTCATTGACTTCGAATATTTCTTCTACAGGCACGCCTGAAAATATAAAAAAAAATTTTAAAGGACGTCTGGAATTTATTGCCAGAGAAGGCCGAATCTATAAGCTAACGCTTTTGTCAAGAATCCTTTCTATTCTTAATGTTTCCAAAGTGTTTAAAGGCAAGATCCCCGATATTACCCAGAAAGGGTTTGCATATAAAAATATAATTTTTAAAGCAGATATCAAAGACAGTGTTATTTATCTTGAAAAAGCAATCATTGATGGTGCAGACATGACCCTTATTTTTAAAGGAACAATCGATCCTTTAAATGACAAAATAAATATAACCTGCCTTGTCTCACCTTTTAAAACCGTCGATTTGATCATTGAAAAAATCCCAATTATTAATACCTTATTAAATGGCAGGCTCGTGTCTGTTCCGGTACAGGCCATTGGTAAACTTTCCGACCCCACTGTGATACCATTGCACCCGTCGGCTGTTGGAAAAGGACTTGTGGATATGATGACCGATATATTAAAGACCCCTATAAAACTTTTAGATAAATTAACAAATGAGTCAAGCAAACCCTGATATAAAACCTGATAACCCATCTTTTTTGGTTCTTAAAAAAATGAATGGTACTGTGTTGAACCTTGCTCTTAAATACCTGTCATATCGATCACGAACTGTATTTGAGATGAAAAGCTACATTCAAAAAAAAGGTTTTGACAAAGAAAGCATTGAACATGTGCTTGAGTATTTGATAAGCCAAAACTATTTAAACGACCAACAGTATTGCAAGTTATTCCTTGAATATCGATTTAAATATAAACCCAAGTCTGTTTTTGCTTTAAAATATGAATTAAAATCTAAGGGGGTCGATGAATTTATTATTGATGCCATGATATCCGATTATAACAATAATGAACTTGCCGTAAACGCTGTTAAAGCCAAAATAGGACACTGGCAGAGTTTTGACAAAGATAAATTTAACAAAAAAGTGATGAATTTTCTTAAATATAGAGGATTCAGTTACAGCGTAAGCATTTCAACGCTAAATCAAATTAATGACTATATAAGGAAAGAAAATGAAGATTAAATTCTTAGCCGTTGGCGGCACGATTGATAAGGTTTACTTTGATGCAATGAGTAAGTATGAGGTGGGTGATTCCAGCATTCAGGATATATTGACAAATGCCCGTGTTAATATTGAATACGAAGTCGCGTCATTATTGAAAAAGGATTCATTGGATATGACAGATCAGGATCGACAAACCATTCTTGAAGCTGTCCAGAAAGAAAAAGCCAAAAGAATTATTATTACCCATGGAACTGATACAATGGTTGAATCCGCGCAGATTTTGAGTCTAATTAAAGATAAAGTGATTGTATTTACAGGAGCTATGGAACCTGCAAAATTTAAGACCAGTGATGCTGTTTTCAATCTGGGTTCCGCAGTGGCTGCTGTGCAAACCTTGCCGGATGGTGTTTATCTTGCCATCAGCGGTCGTGTATTTTCACCTGATAATGTAAGAAAGAACAGAGGACGTAAGCAATTTGAGGAAAAAATGTAATCTTTTGAGAAATAAAGTACCTATTCTTATAACTAATTTTTCCTCTTTTGTAATTGAAATACTACTAATTCATCCATAACCGCCAATTTGTTGACATAGAAATGACAGGACAAACAAGTTTCTTTTTTACAAGCTTGATTTTATCTACTTGATATAATAGTGTTTTAGTGTTCTTTAAAATTAAAGTCTTTTAACAGACAAGAATGGCATAAAAAGTGCATCTTTAATACATAAAGCCGCATCTATAAAGAAGAATTGAATATGTATAAAGGAAAAACATTCATGGTTGGTAGAAAAAGAACCGTAGAGAGACGGAAAAACAAAAGATACAAGGCAGTAGAAGGCGCTTATGCTGCGATCAGTCCGAATTCACATAAACTTGGACAAATTATTGATATCAGTATGGGCGGGCTTTCTTTTAAATATATTGACACCAGCAATGAGGAGAAAGAAAGTAATGCTACCCCCGAAGAAAGTATATTCTTAAGCAGCATGGGGTATTACGTTGGAGATCTGCCATTTAATATCGTTTCAGATTATGAGGTAACCAATGCCCCTTCTTTTAGTTCAATGAAAGTCAGAAAACGCCATGTACAATTTAATGATTTAAGTTTCAAGCAACTATTTGATCTTGACTACTATTTGAGAAATAATGTATCCGAGCAGGTGGAGAAATTACCCCAACAATATAAATCATAAGGTCAATACAACTTTTCTTTACCTTTATTCTATTTTTTAGGTCCAGGTTCGATATATAAAATCGCACTGTTATCAATTCTTAAATATTTTTTAGCAAGCTCACCCAACTCTCCCGAAGAAATATTTTTATAATCGTTTGACATATTTACAGCCCAGTCAAATTTTTGTGGATATACATATGAATTTGCAAGAACTGAATTAAGCCAGTATCGGTTGGTTGCTCTTAGTACCTTAATATGATTCAAAACCGGTTTTAGAACCAATTGTGTTTCTGTTTGAGTGACCCCGTTTAAAACCAGATCGTTAACAATTTCTTTCACTTTGCCGTATACGAAATCATGTGTTTCGGGGTTTACATTGATTACAATATGTAAAATTCCAAAATTCTTAAAAATCAAAGAAGGCTGATTGTAGGCATAGGGTGAATATGCAGCACCTAATTCTTCTCTGATAACAATCCTCAGACGTTCTGAAATGATTTTCGATAAAATGGATAACCTTCGTGTTTGGCGGATATCCCAAAAATCATCGGTAAGAAATGCAATCCGAACAACGCCGGTATCAATTTTTGTTTCAACCTCTAATGTTTTTTTTTGTCCCTTGGGAAAATATATGGACTTAGCTCTGGTTTCATCTAATATTACTTTTCTTCGTTTTGAAAAAGCCCCTAGATATTTTTGTGCATTTTCAAAAAGAGTTTGAGGATCAAAATCACCTGCAATGGATACCTCAATGGGCGATTGTTCAAAAAAAGGCATTAACCATGTTTTAATATTTTCTAAAGAGTATGTTGCCATTTTTTCCGGATTCGGCAAACCAAACCGGGCATCATTCCCGGCAAAAAATTTAGTTCCAAATATTTTCATGGCACCATCGGGTGTGCGAACGATTTGCTCATATTCTTGAAGGTATTGGGTTTTCGAAAGCTTCAGCGCATCAGGGCGGAAGCCGGGATCTTTTAAAAAATGATATAGCAACTGAAAAACAAGCTCCATCTCTTTGGGATCAGCAGAACCGGACAAAGAAAAATTATTCTCATTAATTTGAAAATTATAACTGATATTTTTTCCTGCAAGGGCTTCTTCAAGTTGATCAGTATCAAGTCTGCCCAAACCACTTTGCCGGATAAGTTTTTCTGCAAGATATGACAACCCTGGTTTTGACTTTGGTTCGCCTGCTTTACCATTCCCGAAACTAATATTAAATAAAAACTGATTTTTTTTGAAATCGGTTTTTTTAGCATTCAAATAGATATTATTTTTAAATTTAATTTTTGTGATGCCAAGGTTCTCAAAATTGTCTACATTATATTGCATAATTGCTTTTTGAGCCGGCAAGGTAAGGTAAGGAAAAGTTTTCGATGCAAAATTTGAATACGGATTTACTTTTCTTTTGTAATTTTTCTTATATAGATTTTTAATAACCATATCAGGATTTTGCGATGTTATCTTTGCGTTACCTGTCACAAGGATCAACCGGTGTTCATCAGCCCAGGCTTCTTTCAGGGCGAGATGGGCATCTTTCACTAAAAGACCCTGAATATATGGTTCAAGCAATTGCCTTTTCTGTTCAGGTGATAACAGCAGTGTTTTTCGATTAATGGCCGATAGAATTTGTTTAGCAAGCCGGGGACTTTTTTTGGTTGACTCCTGCTTAACATTTGCTTCAAGCTGGGCTAAAGTGTTGGCTTTTACACGATCGAACTCTTTTTGGGTAAACCCGTAGGTCAGGGCCTGCCGCAAAACAGTTTCTATTTGCAATAAGGTTTTGTCCCAATTTTCTGCCTTGCAACTGGCTGATATAGCAGATAAGCCAAGATGTCTTAAATACGTTCCTGAGTATACAGAAGCTTGTGAAAAATCAACCGTTTGTTTGGTAATCATTCGAGACAATCGGTTTTGAAGCATGGCGTTGGCGATATTTACCAATGTCTTTTGTTTTATTGTGTCAAGTGTTTCAGGAAGAAAAGGTTTCCAGGATAAGGTTTCTATTACTACGTCGGTACTGCCGGCTTCCGGCTCATAATGATAAAAGGGTTTAATACCCTTGTGAATTTTCCATTTGGACTTATCAAATGATTTTATGGCGAAAGATCGTGATTTTAATTTGGAGAATCGTTCAATCAACATCGACTTAACATTATCTACATTAAAATCACCAACAACAACCAATGCCATATTATCGGGCCGATACCAGGTATCATAATATGCCTTTAATTGGGTTTTATCTGCATTTTTTAATACAGAATCAAGCCCGATTGGAAACCTTTGGACCAATAATGATCCGGGCAATTCAAATCCAATTGATTTTTTAAAAGTGCGGTACGAAACTGAATCTCTTTCCCTTTTTTCAGCGAGAATAATACCCCTTTCACGTTCAACCTCTTTTGGCAGTAATAGGGCACCCTTGGCATAATCTTCAATGACTATGAATGCATCATCCATATATTTATCATCACCATAGGGTAAAGACAGGTCATAAGTCGTATTAAAAAAATTTGTGTGTGCATTGGCATCAGCGCCAAAGTCCATTCCTATTTTTTGAAAATATTTTATCAGCTGCCCGGGTTCAAAATGCTCTGAACCGTTGAAAAGCATATGCTCAAGGTAATGGGCCAAGCCTTGCTGCTTATCGGATTCCTGCATGGAACCGGAAAACACATTCAGATGGACATTGACCCGATCAACAGGCGTTTCATTTTTCATTAAAATATATTGAAAGCCATTGGGAAGCACACCGTAAATGATACGAGGATCAATGGATGTCCCATCGTTTGACAAGTTAACCGGATGCTTGGGCGCACAGGAAAAAAAAAGCAGTACAAAAATGAGTGCTGCTTTGAGTAAAAAGGATTTTGGTTTCATTTATTCCTTTAATTTAAAAATGCAGGATCATATTTAATTTTTTTTGTTTTTTTAAGTTGCATCAACCATGCCTGATAAGATTGGGTTTGCTTTTTCCAAACCAATTCATCTTTAACCGTTTTAAGATTTTTTATAACTTCTGTGCCTGCCGGCTCCTTTTTTTCTTTAAACTTAAGGATATAGTATCCAGTGGAAGTTTCGACAAGCCTGGGATAAATTTTTTGGGTATCATTTAAAGTGAATCCTGCCTGAATAAATTCATTCGCATTTAAAATGCCTTCGATACTGCCATTTCGTGTAAATAAAGGCGTTGATTTAATTTTTATTTGATCGGGTAAAGATAAATCCTCTAAAGAGTTTTGTGCAACGGCTTTATCTAAAAATTCCTGTGCTTGTTTTTGGGCAAATTCTTTTTGAAGTTTTGATGTAACATTCTTTTGTACATCGGCTTTAACGATATCTAAGGTTTGAATCGCAGGAACGATTCTTTCAATTATTTTAATCAGATAATATGAGTCACCAAGCTGTTTTACATCGCTTGTATCTTCGGCTGCCAGTGCAAAGGCTGTCTGTGCAAATTCTTTCTTGTTAGGGATAATAAGCCCTTTGCCATTTTGATCAAAGGCATCTGTTTTGATGATTTTTTTATCGGAAATAAGGGCAACCTGTTCAAAATCATCGCCATCAATAACAGCATCAAAGGCTTCCCCGGCCCTGTCATAGGCTATATTTTGCATATCATCTTGCTCTAATATTAATTTTATCTTTTTCGAAACTTGCGCCAATGTTTGTATGGATGCATCAAATTTTGCAACAACCTTGATGATATGAAGGCCAAACTGTGTTTTAACAGGCTCGCTGATATCTCCCGCTTTCATGGCAAAGGCAGCATCGGCAAATGGTTTTACCATACTTGATTTTTCAAAGGTACCCAGGTATCCACCACTGTCCCTTGACGGGCCTTCAGAAAATTGTTTTGCAAGGGTTTCAAAATCTTCTCCTTCAGCAGCTTTCTTGTAGATATCCATGGCTTTGTTTTCTGCCATTGCAGTGGTTACACTATCAGCCTCTGGGTCGAGTTTAATAAGAATGTGTCTTGCTTCAATTTTTTCAGGTGTTTCAAAGGTTTCAATGTTTTGATCGTAATAGTCCTGGATGTCCTCTTGCAAGACTTCAACCTGATCTTTATAATCTGCGGGAGAAAATTTAAGGTAAATAACTTTACGTTTACTTTCGGACATATAATTTTCTTTATTTTTATCATAAAAGTCCTGGATCTGTTCCCGGGTAGGTTTTATATCTGTATAGCTTGAAGGGGTAAACGCCAGATAATCAACAGCGACTTTTGTATTTTGAAACAGATAAAAAAGTTTTGCCTCGTTATCCGATACATTAACAGTACTGTTTACCATCCTTCTAACTTTTTCTACCATTAAGTCCTGAATTTTATTTTGCTCAAAGATTTCAGGATTTGTCGAATTCAAGCCCAACACTCTTTTATACTGCGCCATGTCAAATAGACCATTTTTTTGGAATGCTTTATTTGAAATTAAATAATTTTGAAGTTCTTCTTTAGAAACAACTATTTCAAGTTTCTCTGCTTCCGACAATAACAGTTTTTGCTCAATCAAAGCATCAATTGCCTGCTGTTTCAAGTTCAAAGCCTTGATGATGTCGTCATTGAGGTTCCTGCCGAAACGAGCCTGTAACTGACTAAGAATTGTTTTGTATGCTTGTTGATATTCAACCCTTGTGATGGGTTCATCATTGATGGTTGCAACCAAATCATTCCTTTTAGATCCCAAAGATCCAACACCAAGGAACACAAAAACAACGACAATAATACCTAAAAATATTTTAATAATCCAGTTCCCAGTATTTTCACGCAAGTAACGCAGCATCGCTTTCTCCTTAACTCAATAAAAAATAGCTAACAATCCTAATCAAACAAACGTAGCATAGTATCTTTTCCTAAAACCCTGTGTCAATATTTTATTGATATAATGAAAAGCTTTTAAAATTTAGACAATTTTTTGTTGACACAAGACCGGCAATCTATTATTTAAGTACTGCTTTCAATAGTGGGGCTGTAGCTCAGCTGGGAGAGCGTACGGCTGGCAGCCGTAAGGTCAGGGGTTCGATCCCCCTCAGCTCCACCAAGTCAAAAATAAAGCCGCTGTTTTTCAGTGGCTTTTTTTTATTTTAATTCTCAGATTTTCACTCTGTGACGCACTTTTCTTACATACTCCGGTGAAAATGACCATTTAGTAATCCTGTCGTCATCTCCGGGTAAGGAAGGTATGGTATAAGTATAAACAGAATGCTTAGGTTAAATACAATAAATGATGAATACCATCAAACCCAAGCATACAGTTTGCTTTACTCCTTTTTTCCCCCCAAAAAAACACCGGGCCGTCGTACGACGGCCCGGTGTTTTTTGTTTATGGGTCAGACGGCGGAAAAATCTTCAATCGAATACAAAAAATGCATTAAGGGCGTGAGGAAAGATTGGGTAATATCTTGAAACTGAACACCAACAGAAAGCTTGCCTTGCTCCCTTCTGACATTCCTGACACACGCCATGGCACCAACCTCATCTAAAATTCCAGGGAATTGACTATAAAGTCTTAATAAATCTCCTTCCCGCAAAGGGCTCATGCTGGTTTTATCATCGTGGTATTGAAACCTACAGCCATTTTTGCTGAAATCAAAGATTACAATTGAGAGCTCAACTTTTTTTGCCTCGATTCTACCGGGAATCACGACATTATTTCTTTTAACTACACGCAGCTCACGTTTTTGAACCACTTTGGGATACTCCAGTGCAATCGCTTTGATCGGGTTGGTTATCAATTCAATTACAGTTGTCTGGAAAGCGAACACGGATCCATCGTACAGATATTTAACGACTATTTTATTGGAAGGAAACAACTTGTTTTCTACAGTCTTGAATCGCTTTGGAAGTGTGATGATCATAAATTCATCTTGAAGCATACCGATGAAAATACTGGTAACGGAAAAATTAACACCTTCAATTTCAAGGTATACTTTAGTGCCAATATCAATATAAATACCTTCGGATTTGTTTAGCTCTAAAATGCCTTCCAATTCTTCCATTGCCGTTTCCTTTCGATCCTAAATAGATACCCTGAAAGATATCCTAAGATGCTAATATCCCACTCAGGTTCAGAGTTTGTCAGAAAATATTAACAAATAAGTATTGTTTCACAAAATGTTTGTCAAGAAATAAAACGGCATTCTTTTCCTTGATAACCGGAAAGAATGCCGTTTTAATTAATTTTGCGTTAATGAGGGCTTATGGTTTTTGGAAACTGACAACAAACACTCGTGTATTCCCCCTTCTAAAGAGAAGCTGTACAAGACTTCCCTGGCTTATCTGTTCAAGGGACTGTAAATATTCGCTTAAAGAACCGATCTTCTGGCGATTGATCTCTATTAAGACATCACCTTGTCGGACATTACTGTTTGACGCCGGTGTACCGGGTTTAATTTCAAGGACAACCAATCCTTTAACTTCCGGTGGATAGCCTAACTGTTTTGCAAGATCCGAATCCATTTGCTTTAATCGATATCCAAAAAGGTCTTGGCTGTTGTTCTCTGCCACAACATCCGGATTCTGGTCCGGTCGTTTTCCAAGCTTGACTTTAATAGTTTTTTCGTCACCGTTTCTTATGAGCTTGACTTTTATGGTTTTCCCAACAAAGTGGCTTGCGACAGTACGTGAAAGATCTCTGGAGCTATCAATTTTTTTATTATTGATTTGAATGATCACATCCCCAACCATGATACCGGCATTATCTGCCGGATCGCCTTCATAGACTTTTGCGATATATACGCCCCTGGTCTCTTCAATACCATAGTATTTAGCCAGTTTCTCAGTAATATTCTGAATAGCAACTCCCATCCAGCCACGAGACACACGTTTTTGTTCGGTAAGCTGATCAATAATTCCCTGTGCCATATCAGAGGGAATTGCAAACCCGATGCCCTGCCCCGATCGAATGATCGCAGTGTTTATGCCAATCACTTCTCCATCCATATTCAACAATGGTCCGCCTGAGTTTCCCGGATTAATAGATGCATCAGTCTGAATAAAATCGTCATATGGACCTGATCCGATAATTCTTCCTTTTGCACTGACAATTCCAGCAGTAACCGTTTGTTCAAGACCAAACGGACTGCCAATGGCAACAACCCAGGAACCTACCTTGATGTCAGATGAACTTCCAAATGTTAATGGCTTTAATTTTTTGGCTTCAATTTTTATCAAGGCAAGATCTGTCATAGGATCCGTACCAATAACTTTTGCGTCATATTCTTTATTATCATGCAGGATTACCTTTATCTTATCTGCATCTTTAATCACATGATTGTTGGTTACGATATAACCATCCTTGCTGATAATGAATCCTGAGCCAAGGCTGCTTTCTTTTCGGCTCTGTGGTCTTTGATTAAAAAAAGGGGCAAAAAAATCATCCAGGCCTTGTCTATTACCACCAAATGGCTGGCCAAAAAAATGTCTATATACCCTGCCTCCGCCTTCAATCGTTTTAGTCGTCCGGATATTGACAACACCAGGCTTTGCCTTTTGGGCAAGTTCAGAAAAGCTAGCCGGTATCATGCGCTGTGCATTTGAATCCTGTTTTGCAAATGCGGGTAATGAAAGCAGCAAAGCCATTAAAATGATAACCATTGCTGAATTGAGTTTTTTCATAAGAGTCTCCATTAACTTTTGTTTTAATGTCAAAATAGTTTAACTTAATATTGATAATAATACATAAGCATGACGATTAAATGACGGCAAGATTATTAATTGGTAATCTTATTTTGAAAACCGACCCGCAACCCGGGGTGCTGGTAACACTAACGTCACCATTATGATTTCGAACTATGGTTCTGGCAAGACTTAAGCCAAGCCCGGTTCCAGCTGTTGTTCTGGAGGCCTCTGTTCTAAAAAACCGCTCAAATATTTTTTCATTAAATTTGGATTCAATTCCAATACCGGTATCTTTAATTGTGATTATCACCCAATGGTTTTTTTTCTTTAAAGAAACATCAATAAAACCATTTATCGGTGTGTATTTTATAGCGTTGTCCAGTATATTTGTAAATGCTCGCTGAAGCATTTTTATATCAACTTTTATATTAGCATCAGGATCAATGGCCTGATTGATAGCGATCTTCTTATCTTCGGCCAAGGGCATAAAAAGGTCACATGCGTTGGTGACCATAAAAGACACATCAGTGATCTGAAAATTAAAATCACCTTCCCCTGTCTCGGCTTTTGAAATGAAAAGCATGGTATTGATCATATCCATCAAACGATCGGACTCTTCAATTGTTGTTGCAGCCATCTGTCTGTAATTTTCCAGCTTGTCTTCGTGAACAAGGGCAAGCTCTGCAAACCCCCTTATTCTTGTAATTGGGCTTTTAAGATCGTGTGCAATGTTGTCATTCATTTCCCTTATATTTTTTACCAGTATCTCGATCCTGTCCAGCATAAGATTAAATGTATCTGCCAACAGATCCAACTCATCTTTATTACCGGTTTTATTCACTCTGGCCTCAAGATTGCTCCCTGTAATATTCTGGGCAATACGAGTAATGGTTTTAACACCAGAAAGCGCCTTTTGAATAAGCATCCAACCGGATAAAGCACGGAAAATAATAATAAACGCCATTATACTTATAAAGACCTTTTTAAAAGCCGATAAAAATCTATCTGAATCTTCCATGGCAATACCGGTTTGCAAGATAGCATTGGAGGCAACATAATAATAAAGAATTCTTGCTTTTTGCTTTGTGTCAGGAATGACAATGGTCTCAAATAGATTCGCCTTTTCAGTCATCATATGCCGTAAAGCTGTGTTGCTTATATGCACGTCTTGCCAATAGGCCATGTGAGATGAGGCAAACACCTCACCATTGGGATATAGCAGTCTGAAAAAAATTTGTTTGTCCTTTGCGGTCTGGGCTTCAATAAGAGCAAGCTCTCTTGCCCCGACAAGTCCACCACGGCGAATCACAGTGGTAAATTTTAATGCATTATCCAAAAGCTCCTGATCAATTTGCTCATGAATATTTTGCACCGAAAGATAATAAAAAAAAAGAAACGCAACACCGGAACAGATCGAAAAAATACCCGTAAACCAGAAGGTCAGTTTAAAAGCGATGGTATTGAAAAATTTATGTTGCATCAGGATTTCAGTACATACCCTGCTCCACGGACAGTATGGATCAATCTGGGTTCAAAGTCTTTATCAAGCTTGTCTCTTAGTCTGCAAATTCTTGCTTCCACGACATTGGTCATCGGATCAAAATTATAATCCCAGACATGTTCCATAATCATAGTTTTGGATACAACACGCTCTTTGTTGCGCAACAAATATTCAAGAAGAGAAAATTCCAAGGGTTGCAACTCTATAATGGTTTCATTCCTTTTTACCTGGCGTTTGATCAAATCCATACAAAGATCTGCATAGGTAACACTAGTTGGATCGGTAATATTTCCAGACCTGCGTATCAATGCCTGAATTCTTGCCAGAAGTTCGGAAAAGGCAAATGGTTTTGTCAAATAATCATCCGCACCAGCCTGGAGTCCTTTAACTCGGTCATCAACACGATCTCTTGCGCTTAATATTATTACCGGTGTGTTGTTTTTATTATCCCGAATCTGTTGAATCAGCGCAATACCGTCTAATTTTGGCAACATGATGTCAACAATAATTGTGTCATAGTTCTCTTGAAAAGCCATTCTCAAGCCTTTTTCACCGTCAAATTCGGTATCCACGGCAAAACCTGACGACTTTAATCCCTTTTGGATAAACTCAGCAATTTTCACATCATCTTCTATAACCAGAACTCTCATAAATCTTTTAATCTCCGATAATTTTTACAAGAACACGTTTTTTACGTCCGCAATCAAATTCTCCATAAAAAATTTGCTCCCAGGTGCCCAAATTGCACCAGGTTAACCTTTGAATACTGATTTTTTACCCTTCCATTATAAATATACTGCATTATAGTATTCTGATTTAACAAATCAATCTAATTTATGAGTAAAGGTTTAATTTAATGAAATATCTATGGTGGGTTTCCCAGGTGGCCATGGCCCTCATGAGTGCTTTCTTTTTTGTATTTGGCATTGATCTCTTAATTGGGTCATATTCACTTAAAGATCCATTCAGCTTCATCATGACTTTTTTTTCTGCAAGTTTCATCATTTTATTCAGCCTGACCCTGTTTATTGTATTTTTAATAAAAATGGTTCGTGTTTTCAGGCAACTCCGCTCGACGGCTAAAAATGAGGATTCAATATGAATTTAGTTTTCAGCCTGAAAAATGTATCCAAAACCTATGGTGACGATACCCTTTTCACAGATTTGTCCATCGATTTTAAAGCCGGTGAACAACTGGGACTTATCGGTATGAACGGCTCCGGTAAATCCACCCTTTTAAAACTCGTTGCCCGGTTGACTGAACCTGACACGGGTGAATTGACTGCTCAACCCGGATGCCGATTCGTATACCTTTCCCAAAAAGATAATTTTGATCCGGATCAAACCATTGAAGAGATTTTGTTTGATACGGCCAAAAAAAATATTTTCGATGAAAAAGAGCAACATCGTATTGTCCAAAGAGCTATTGGCAAAGGGCTTTTTGAAGATCCAGCAGCACAGGTAAAAACCCTTTCCGGCGGATGGAAGAAAAAACTTGCCATCACTCGCAGTCTTTGCGCTAAACCTGATATGCTGTTGCTGGATGAACCAACAAACCATCTGGATATCAACGGAATTATATGGCTTGAAAACATATTGAAAACTGCTAACTTTTCATTTATTGCAGTCAGCCATGACCGTACTTTTCTTGAAAATATCTGCAAAAATGTCATGGAAATCGGGAGGGTTTATCCTGAAGGCTATTTTAGAACACAAGGACAATATAAAAATTTCATCAAACAACGGGAAAAATTTCTTATTGCCCAGGAAAAGCAGCAGGCATCATTGGCCGGCAAGATGCGGAGAGAAGATGCATGGTTACGCCAGGGCCCAAAGGCCAGAAGCACAAAAGCAAAATACCGTATTGAACAGGCCGGCACTTTAAGACAAAAGCTTCACGCAGTAAAACAAAGAAACAAAAATTCCGCCATGGTCAATATCGATTTTGATTCCACCGGTAGAAAAACCAAAAAATTATTACAAGCATACAATATTTCAAAAAACATTGCTGGTAAACAATTATTTTCAAACTTAACCTTTGAACTGGGGCCTGGCTTTTGTCTGGGCGTAGCCGGTGCAAACGGCAGTGGCAAGTCAACATTCTTGGCTATCCTTGAAAAATTAAGCCCTCCGGACAGCGGGAAAGTTGACTGGGCTCAGGACCTTAAAATTGCCGTATATGATCAGACACGCTCAAAGCTCGACCAGGAAGCATTGTTAAAGGATGCACTTAATCCGGCAGGTGGAGACAGTGTAAATTATAAAGGCCGCACCATTCATATTGTCTCATGGGCGAAACGTTTTTTATTTATGCCGGATCAGCTAGAAATGCCGGTAAAAAGACTTTCCGGTGGCGAACAGGCCAGAATTTTAATTGCCGATATCATGCTGACACCATGCGACATTCTTTTTCTTGATGAGCCCACCAATGACCTTGATATCCTTTCTCTGGAAGTATTGGAAGACAGCATAAAACAATTTGCCGGGGCCGTTGTTATTGTTTCCCATGATCGGTATCTTATGGACAGTGTATGTCATAAAATTTTATATCTTGATCCGGCATCAGACTCTCAATTTTTTACCGATTTCAATCAGATTCTTGCTCATAGACAAAAAAAGAATGAAAAGATTGTTAAACCAAAAAAAAACCAGCGCGAAAAGAAATCATCTATTGGTAAATTTTCATTTAAAGACAAATATGAACTCGAACACATAGAAGAAAAAATTTTAAAAGAAGAAGGAATGGTTGAACAACTATCACAATTGATTCAACAACCTGAAGTATTGGCAGATACAAAAATAATGAGCAAGCATTGCTGCTCAATGAAACTCAGCCAGGAAAAAGTCCAGAAACTGTATGATCGATGGGAAATGCTTGAAGCAAAAAAAGCCGAATCAGAAAATTAAACGATTCCCAAATCAATGGCCTTAATAACCTGTTTCGCCTCTTCAAAGCCTGAATCCTTTTCAAGGGCCTGCTCAAAATATGATTTTGCCTCACCCATCTGTTTCATATCCAGATAAAGTCTGCCGATATTATAATAGATATAGGGTTCATCCGGATGGACCCGCAGGGCTTTTTGATAATGCCCGAGCGCAAGCTTGATATCTCCTTTTTTTCTGAAAATCACTCCCAGTGTGTTGAATACATTTAAAGAATCCGTACCGGATTCCAGTATTTCATTTAACACTTCTTCAGCAGAGCCTATTTTGTTGGTATCCATATAAATTTCGGCTGCCAATTGCATATATTCTTCGGCTTTTTTAAGATCTCCCATCAGCTTATACACCCGCCCCATTTCTTCATATGCTTTTGCAAACAGTTTATCCAGACGGGTTGCCATGGAAAAAGCCTCAATGGCCTCACCATGTTTTCCCTGTGATGTCTTTATATAGCCTATATTAAAATAGTATTCAGGATTATCCTTTTGATCTACAAGGTTGGAAAATACGGTCAGGGCTTTTGAATATTCTTTTTTCTCAATGAACTCTACTGCCTGGGCAAATGCCTGTTTGGCATCTTCAAGCACAGGCTCAGTTTCATTTTTTAATGCGCAAAGAACTTTTTCTTTAACCAATTTATCATTCAACGGCACAACAAAAAGTCCGGTAACACCTGTTTGACCGGCTTTAATCACCTTAATTTTAGTAAATGCCTCATCCGTAAGAAAAAATGGAATATCCGATATTACGTCTTCTTTTCTAATAATTTTAAGTAATGCAAGTCCGGACATTTCTTTCATCTCATACGCAGATATGACACAATCTACTTTTTTTTGCTTCATGATTACCCAGCCATCATCGGCACCACCGGCAGTCAATGTCTGCTTAAAACCTAAATCCTGGAAAAAAATCTCCAAATGCTTAAGATTATTTAATCTATCATCAATTATTAGAATATGCTTATTATCCATTTAAATGCCTATAATTTATCCAAGTATGGTTTTTTATGGTGATGATGTGATCTGGTACTCACACCGACAGTCTCTTCTACTATCGTTTTTAATTCATAAACAATATCAGAATCATATTGCACAGCAAATTGATAAATGAAAAATCTTGTTTTATTATCTGCATAGCTTTTAATTTTATTTGCCAATAGTACTAGCTTTTTAATTCTTGCACAACCATCATCAAATTCTATTAAATCGCTGTGAATTTCTCCCCAACTATTTAATGCCAACAGTTCTGCATGCATTAAAACCTGTTCTTTGTTATTTTTACAGAAGAATAAAAAGACCATTAATTTGGACCAGAAGGCATCTTGCTCAAAATTTTTATCAGACAATGGTTTAAACGGAATAACCGACATATATAGCTGGTCCATACTGACCTTGGTTTCCTTGGTTTCAAACAATTGATGATCGGCTTTGCAGGTCATTTTTGCAGTATGTCGTTGATACAGATGATTTTCCAATATCCACCCAAAAACGCCGGAAAAGTTTTTATGAACATATATACTTTTCGATATTGCGCCGGCCTGGTCACAAACATGCAGTTTCCAGGCTGCCTTTGTCTGTTCAATGGATAATTGCCTTATATTTTGCCTTTTAAGAAATGTTGAACACTCTTCAATTTTACAGCTTCCACCTCGAAGCCGAACCCGAGTTTTATTTTTTAATATTTTCCAATTTCTTTTGTCAGGATCTGTGGTATGGATCAAACTATTATCTCCGGCTTTTTTGACAGCCAGATTGGACATCTGAGCCATTCTTTGAACAATCGCTTTTTCAAGCAACAATTTTTCAGCCTCGGCCCAGTTTATATAGGATAATAGTTTACTTACCTGATGATCTTTAAGTTTCCAATGATGAATATAGTGACTTAATAATTGACGTTTGGGTGAATTGTCTTCAGGCATCTTAACATCCGGATATCCGCATAATCTAAAAAATATTGCATTTTTGATTAAATGTATCCCTTTAGGGTCACAGATTTTATGAAACTGAAGAATTCGATCAAAAGCAAGTTTATAAGGATCAACGGCATAATCATCAATACCGGCATCGGCATATCCGGATCTGATTTTATCACATAACAGCACCTGGTGCTCTTGTTGACCAAATCCGTAGCTGAAGACAAGTGTGGCTTTTATTATGGCCTTCACAGGATCAGCACCTGCTTTGCAGATGTGCCATAAAAGTCCTTTTACAATATCGGAAAAGGGAATGGTGTCAATCTGTCCAAGATCTATTATATCTTCATATATAGACGTTATCTGTGAACCAATTCGTTTTCGTTCATTGTTATCTGTTAAATTTTGCGGCATGACAGACCATAATGGGATCTTGCCGGCGATCATTAAATATGTTCGATAAAACTCCTCTTTTAGAAATATTTTTGGAACCGTTATTATTTCTTCACCATCAAAAGATGCATAATCGTCATGGACAATTTGTTTATAATCCATAACAAAGAAGGACACTTTTTGATGATATTTTTCCCGGCAATATGTTTTTATATTGTCCAGTTTTTTTTCAAGATTGGCATATCTTTCATGATTGAATTGTTTTTTATCAATCATTACCCAATAATCGAAATCAGACCCAGCGCTCTGGGTAAACGTTCCTAGGCTGCCAATATGATAAAGCGCAAGGATACAAGGATTATCAATTTTTACATATTCTATAATCGATTTTGGGAATGCATTTTCTTTGATGGCAAGCTTGTAAAAACCTGATGCTGTAAAATTCCAGATACCGTTTGCATGTGATTTATTTTGAACAAATCCGGGATAATTGGGTGCATTAATATGCAACAAAAAAGGTATCCGTAAAAACAGATCGAATTTTTCAGGTGTTAAATAGCGAATTGCCTCACGCATTCTAATTGTATTGTAGTTAGAAAATCCAGCCCTTTGTTTTTCAATTTGTTCACCAAGATTGCGAAATATGTTTTTTAATTTGCTGATATATAAAACCTGTGTTTGCTAAACCTATTGAAAAGGTGATTAAAAAAGACTATATTCGCTTATTATAGGGCTTATCAAACATGTTTTTCAAGTTTTGTTTTTAATATGGATATTCAATGACGAATATAACACCCCCCCACGCTGGAATTGAATTAGATGTTCTGGATTTTTCCAAGGCAACCAAATTGTCAGTTCTTCGGGATGAACCCAAAGTTGTTCCGGATAAGAATGACGCTAAGAATTTTATAAAAAGTATTTATAAAAAAATCCTTGGTAATGATTCTTTTTTATCCTTTTCAGCACAAATAAATGATGTGAATAAAATTTTGCAAATGAAATATTCTTCTGCAAATGATATTGCCAATGTCATTCTTAAAGATGTCGCCTTGACAACCAAACTGCTAAAGCTTGTGAATTCCTCTTTTTATGGTCATTTTTCAAAAAAAGGCATCCAAACGGTATCTGAAGCCATGATAATTCTGGGCACTGAAGAGATCAAGCTGGCTGCCGCAAGTTTAAAACTTTATGAATTTATGCAGGACATTGCCACTGTAAAAGTTTTAAAGGATAAAGCCTTAAAATCACTTCAAAGAAGCCTTGTTGCCCGACAAATTGCCAAAGAAGAAGGGATAAATGATGCAGAAGCCATTCAAATAAGTGCTATGCTATATGATTTTGGAGAGTATCTGGTCGCCCTTTTTTCACCCGGAGTTTATATCGATATCGAAATCCTCATTGATGAAAAAAAATTAACCCGTGACCAGGCTTCAAAATCAATCACTGGGGTTTCTTACGGTGCGCTCGGAAGATTTATTGCCTCTAAATGGAAATTACCGGACTCAATTATACTAGCAATGAAACCGGTTGAGAATTTTGATCTTGCAAAAACTAAAATGACAAATGATAACTATTTACAATATATTTGCTCGTTTTCAAATGATCTGTGCAATATTGAAGTTTCAATGGAAGGTAAATCAATAGGCGGCAAAATCGTCGGAATTTCAGACAAATATGATAAATGTCTTCAGATTGAAGCACCCAGAGCCGTAGATTTATTAAAAATGTCACTGCAAAATATTAAAAAACACGCTTCGATTCTCGGTGTTAGAGTACACCCGTCAAATTAAACAAAGCCTACCTTTCCATATAATCAACAAGCCTGCCTGTTGTTTTTCTCAAATGCTGACTGATCAGTTTTGAAATTTTCCAAAGAATCTGAAACCCGAGCTTGGGGTGATCTGCAGCAATTTCAAGCAGGCCGTCTTTAGAAAGAAAAAATATAATGGAGTCTTCGCAGGCAACGCCCGAGGCTGAGCGTGGTTCGCCATCTAAAAGTGCCATTTCACCAAAGGTTTGCGAATCTTTCAGACAGGCAATTTTTTTTATCTCACCATCACTCTCTTTTAAGATATCTATAGCCCCTTTAACTATAATGCCAAGGCTTTCTTCTCTTTCACCTTCTTTGAAAACAACCGCACCTTTTTTAGCCCTTACAGGTCGAATGTAATGACAGATATTTCGAATGTCTTCCCAAGTGAACTCAGCGGCCCACTTGGTTTTTTCAAGAATCTGAGCATACTTTACATATTTTTCATAGGCTAATTTTTTTTCAGCTGCACTGCTCATGGATAATCCTTTTTTCAAGGTGGTCATGCCTTAAATTTTAAAGAAATCCCCATGATCTGTCAAATTCATTTTTCACATAGTCCTCAGGGCTATAGTTTTTTTGCTTATTCTTTTACAATAAACTCATCAAGCTTTTCAAACAACTCTTCCGGCCATTCTTCAGAACTGAGAAACAACTCTTTTTCCTCAGGGGAAAGATTTTCTTTAACGCTTGGAGGAAGGCTGTCATATGCCATCTGCCGTTCTTTATCAATTTTGTTTGTCTTTTTCATATTTTTTTCCTTAAAATAAACGAGATATTATAGCCGTAACAGCAGTCTCAACCCTTAATATCCGTGATCCTATTTGACATATCTCAAAGCCATGTCCTTCAAATGTTTTAATTTCTCTTTCAATAAATCCGCCCTCAGGTCCAATTACCAGAGTTGCGGGCGTATTTATTTGCCAGGGACATATCTGCGCAGTTTTCGGGTGAGCCACGATCTTAATCGTATCCCGGGCAATTTGCGGCAACTCTTGATTCACAAAAGGACTGAATAATTTTTTGATATGAATGATTGGCAAAATTGTATCACAACTTTGCTCAAGACCCAATATAAGATATTTTTGAAGTTCACCTGTATTTAATACCGGGCTTTGCCAGAAACTTTTTTCAACACGCCATGAATTGACTAAATAGATATTTTTTACTCCAAGACTGGTCACACTCTCAAGAATACGTTTAAGCATTTTGGGTCGGGGCAATGCCAAAACCAGATTTAATGGTAAGGCTTTTGGAGGATCATGGTCTAAGCTTGAAACCTCTATTTCAATAAATTCATGGGTGATTTTAGAAACAATACCCGTTCCAATTTTACTATTAATGAATCCGCATTTCAATGAATCGCCGAGCTTAACACGATTAACACTTGTTAAATGCTTAAATCGACGACCTTTAACAACAGCATGTTTTGAATCAAAAAAATCCATCTTATCTAACAAAATAATATTCATGTGTTAAAAAGTAACCACTTCACTTTTTGATACAAGGGTCTTAAATCCTTTTTCCCAATTCCTTCCACCCTTAAGTTGAGCCAATTTCTCAGCTATATGAAAAACATTGAATTTGCCATTGTTCAAACGACCAAGTCCCTGTATGCAGGATGGACAATTGGTTAACATGGGCATGGCTTTGCTCACTTTTATTTTCTCAACCTCGGCTTGTTTACGCTTAAGCATGGCATTTGAAATATTCGGTCTTGATATGGCCATGGTGCCGGCTTCAGAACAGCAATGGGGTGTTTTAAGAACTTGATGCCCATTCATACAAGTTGTAAAAGCATCAATTGCTTGGTCCCTTAAAGAATCATGACACGGTGTATGATAAAGATAATCTTGATCGAAACTTATTTCATGATCTAAATTAAGCACAAATTCACTGATATCCCGGGTCGGACACTCAAACATTTCATCAACACCCAACTTTGCCAAAGATTCCATACAGGTTCCACAACTGACAATGCAGGCATCAAAACAAAGATCTTGAAACATGGATCT
>JAKIUJ010000036.1 GCA_021647625.1 Desulfobacula sp. | reverse complement strand
AAGTGCGGCCATATCCTCATCTTCTTTTATTCTTGCTAATAATTGTACAGCGTTTTTGTGCAGTTTATTTTTTTCTTCAACTGCTGCATTTGGTTTTACTGAAATCATAATATGTCTCAGCCTTATTGCCTTTGGCCGAAAAAAACTTTTAACATTGTTTGTATAATACTCCAAAGTCTCTTTATCTGAAATTCTTGACTTTTCATCAATCTCAATTTTTAAAATCTTTTTGATCATTATATCTTTTTTTAAATTCCGTATATAGTGTTCATCTGTCAGCCCATTTTTCTTTAATACCTGCTTATATTTTTTAAGATTTCCAATTTTATCTATCATGGTTTTTCTGGCTTTTTTTATAGAGCCTGCATCAAAGCTCATTCCTCTTTTTAAGGTTTCCTGATATAAAAGCTCCTTGTCAATCATATTCTCAATGGCACGGGGCCTGTAAGTTGCTCTTTTTTCAGAAGAAAAACCGCCGTGAAACACACCGGCCGGCATAATTTGGTTTAATGCAAGCTGGAGATCATACTCTATAAGATCAATGCCGTCTACGTTCGCAAGTGGCTTGGTTTGAGCAAAACCTAAATTTTGAAAAAGTAAAAAAAATGCTATAAAACAAAAGACATGTAAAAAAACAGCCCGGGGTATATTTTTTGTATTATTTTTCATGATAATCATTTAACCTTAAAAAAAATTTTCAATTATTATTATTTTGTTTCTTTGTTATTTGTCTGCACCGGCGAATCAGGAAATAATTCGGGTAAATAAAAATCTTCGTATTGTGACAACATGCCAAGAATTTCCAGGGTTCTTAAATATTTAATCCTGTTTTCAGAAAATCCCAGCTGTTTAAAATTCAAAATGCTGTTTTGTGCATGGCAATCCATGCAATTGTGACCCTTTGGTTTAATTTTCTGATGGAATTTATTTTTGATTCCTTCCCTTTCTTCAGGACTAAGTTTGCCTGAAACTTTAATATAATCTTTGACAAAAGGTGTATTCTGAAGCTGAATAACAGATATAAGCTCCTTAGAGTTTTGAGAGGAGTTAATGCTTTTAAAAAAAGGAGTTATTTTGGCAATTGGATCATCACCCTCCAAAAGACGGCCTGTCCGGGGATTATAAGATGTACCGAAAAAGGGTCCCTTTGTATTCTCTTTTTGAGGATTATGCCACTTGTAAACAATTTTAAAATCTGATCTTTTTTTAATATGGCAGGTTTCACATGTAAAAAACTGGGTATGCATATTCATTAGAGACCTGATCCGTTTGTTTTTACTATGGGGAAAATCAGAATGACAGATAAAGCATACAGGCTGCATGTTTTCAGGTAATTTTGGATACTCAGCAGGAAAGTTATGGAAATGATTATGCTTTTCCATTTCCAAAAGCTTCTGGCTATCATCTAAAATTTTGGATTTAGTCTGTGCTTCATATTTTTCTACAAAACTACCCAGAAGTTTCGGTCCATGGCTGGAAAAGGCAAGATGGTGTATAACACCGCAAAAAACAATCAGTGTAAGTACCATAAAAAACAATCCGAGTAAATAGGATAATAAAGGATGAGCCAATCTTTTTTTAACACCAGGCATTTTTTTTATTCCTTTGCTGAATAATCCCAAAATTCAACCATTATAAGTCAAGGCATCAATGGATGTCAGGGACATCTGCTAAAATAGATTTCCCGGATTCAGGAGAAGGAACACCAAGGTTGTTATCACTTAGCAGATTACGCATATATTCACGCTCCTCTGGAATTTCCTTAAGGTTGTTTAAATATTCCAGAAAATGTTCTTCAATCTGATGTTCACGCATAATTCTGCCTGTCAGAAAAGTCCATTGTATTGGAAACCGTCCGGGAACAAAGTGTACGTTTATCCAATGCCAGAAAGCCAGCACAATTAATGCCAGAATCGCCTCGTCCGCATGCATTAAACGGGCAAGATCCTGAAAAAAAGCAGCAAAAGACTCTGCCCCGATCAAAACCGGAGAAAAAATTTTCCCTATGGTCTGGGGCAATAATTTTGCAGCCATATCCGGAAATAACAGGGCCAGACCGGCAGCGGTCAAAACGAAACTGCCATACATAACTGCAAAATAATGAAATTTTTGCTTATACATGAATTTTTCCATTTTTGGACGATACGGTTCGCGTCCCAGAAAATATTTTATATCATCAATTAAATCATATAAATCTTTTAGTCTGGGTATCTGTGTCCGCTTAAGATCAAACTCTTTTTTTAAAATCTTTAACATCGTTCCGCCAACAACGGTGATAAGATGATACATTGATGCAAGTATCATAATGACGGCGCCTGTTTTATGAATAATCCTGGCAATATCAATACCCCCATAAAGCGCAATTACATATGGAGACCAGAACACATCACTAAAATATATCGGCAGTCCGGTGGAGACAAGAACAAGAAAACTGATGAAAAATAATGTATGCTGTATTACAATATGTATTGAAAACCGCGGTAAATCACCCATGGGGTCGGATGTCACATATTTATAGATATCTCTGGGGATTGATCCTATGCCCTCCACATGGGTGTAATATTCCTCATCACAGGCTTTGACATTCGCCTTCATAAGAGTCTCCTATTTTTTCTTTCCAGACACAGATTTTTGTTTTCCATACCAGGTGGTTCCTTTTTTCAACACCAGCCGGGCACCGTCTTTTCGACGCCCCACAGTCTCTAACAGTAAAAGTCCTACAAGAGCCAGAACTGAGCCGTACATGCCAAGGCCAAGGCTCAGGCTGATCATTTTAATAATAGGGTTTCCAGCATGTGTAATATCAGGATGCACCGCAATGTCCACAAACATTTCGTCTGTATTTTTATGACACTGCCTGCAGGTATTCATGATTTTGTCTTTGCTTATGGTCGATCCAGGGTTGTCAGCTTTATTGATATCATGCAATGCACTTGATGCGTGGCAGTTAATGCAGTTGGCAGCTTTTTGTGATCCTAACTGCACAAGTTTGCCATGTACAGAACGGTTATAGCTTTCAACTGCATCCATGGCTTTTTTTGAAACATTCAATTTTTGCATCAAATTTTTATCCCCATGGCATTTTCCACATAATTGAACAATTTCCCGGCTGGATCGCGATGTTTTTTTCCTCAATCTATGGGTAATATGTTTATAAGCCATCTCGACACCGCTTTGCGGGTGGCAGTTATTGCAGCGTGCAAGGGTTTCTTTGTAAGAGACTCGTTTTTCAGAGATTTTCGAATATAAAGGATTAAGATGGCAGAATTTGCAGTTGGGCAGTGCTTTTTGCAAAATTTCAGAATCCTCAGGTTTGCCGCCATGGACACTGTTTTTGTATAAATCAACAATTTTTCTGTGGGAAAACTTCTCCTGGGCAAATGGCGGTCTGATATGGCATTGATTCGCACAATTTACTTTCAAGGTTACAGGGTCATGGGGAATTTTGGTTATATATGTGTGACAATCGCGGCATGATATATTCCTGTGAACACTGTGACTATACAGATTTTCATTCACATGGTAATTCCTTTTTCTGCCATTTTCATCAATCCGTGCATTGAATCGATGCTTATGACACATGAGACAGTTTTCTTTGTCGGCAGCGACTGCCAGTGAGTCATTAAAAAATAAAGTGTTTATTCCAAGCCATAACACATAGAGTACGATACATTTTTTTGATATTTCCAAAGCCCTGTCTCCAAATATAAATCCAGATATATGCTTTAACCTTTAATGGCACTGATAAACAAACAAGTAAACTGACAGGCAAATATTATGCCAATAGCTTTTGAACTTTTTTCATAAATCATGAGCTTATCAGGGCTTTATTACAACAATTTTTTATTTTTTTTATGCTGGAAGAAAAAATCATTGCCTGGCTGCGACCTGACAATTATAAGTGTCCCATAACACACCATTCTTAAAGCCTTGTTATTACAAATAAATATTTAAAATCGAAGGTCTTCTGTCCTGGATTCATACAGTTTTTCGACAATATTTGCTAAACTTGTAATTTCACACAATGTCCGGCAGAAAATGAATTCTTTATTCAAACATGCATCTAATAGTCTTGGTATTATACTTGCTTACATATAAGATTATTAGGTTATCGGATTCATGAACAGTATGACTCAACAAATATTCATTATTGCATAATTTTTCAAACTTTATTACGGATACACAAAAAATGGAAATCGGAATACTTGATTCAAATACAAAAAATTGTAATGCTTTATGTTCACTTGTAAAAAATCTGGAGTACAA
Source organism: Desulfobacula sp. (assembly GCA_021647625.1). GTDB lineage: Bacteria > Desulfobacterota > Desulfobacteria > Desulfobacterales > Desulfobacteraceae > Desulfobacula. The sequence goes on along the minus strand of JAKIUJ010000036.1, from coordinate 21,757 downwards.
TGCCATACCAATCCACACCTTGGAAAAATTATTACAATACCTGAAAAAAAACAGTCGCAAAGCAATAATTTTAAATATCGATACAATCGGGATAAATAATAAAGTGATCAAGGAAATATCCAGAAAATATCAGCAGGCAACTTTCCTGTGTATGTCTGAAACACGATTCCACCCTGATTTTAAAGAAGCAATACGAAATCATATTTTTGCATGCCTTAATACGCCGATTGATGCAGACGAACTCAAATATTTTTTAAAAAGCATTGACAAAAGCAGAATGTCATGAAGTTTTTTGTTGTCACATTTACAACAGCATTTCTGCTTCTCACAAACAGTCTTTTATTTTCCAATGAATTCGATCCTGAAACTATGTCCAAAGACCTTCATTACTCAGGCAAATATTGCAGTCAATGCCATACAAAGACACCAAAAGTGAATGGCTCAAATAAATATTTAAAATTTAATGGCAACCTCAACCTTTTATGCAATTGCCATTTTTATACGGCACCAAGCTATATTCATCCTGTGGATATTAAACCTGATGAAAAAATAAAAAAAATTCCCCCATCCTTTCCATTAAAGAATGGCAAACTTGCTTGCAGTACATGCCATGATATTTATCTGCAATGCCGGAAAAGCAAATTTAAAAAAAACTCATTGCGGGGGGCTCCTTACAAGACAAGATATGAAGTATGCTACTTATGCCATAATTCCAGAGAGTATAAAATGCTGAATCCACACAAGCAGCTGGATGAAAATAATAAAATTATAACACAACGGTGTTTATACTGCCATCTTGAAAAACCGGATGAAAACTATTCGCTGAATCGTGATATCATTTTAAAAAATAATATTGAGGTTTTATGCCAGCGTTGTCATAATATCAAAGGAAACCATTCCGGGAATGTAAACCATTTACGTATACCTTCCTCCAAAGCAGTTAAACGGATGAATGCAATGAAAAACAAATTTAATATTATACTTCCTTTGGATAACAATGGAAAGCTTACCTGCGCAACCTGCCATAATCCCCATGAAAATGGAGTTATTAGAGCAAACAAACCTTCATCAAAAGGTGCTGATAGTAATTTTCGGCTCAGGCTGCCAGGAAAAATGTGCACGGAATGTCATCAGATATAATATTAATTAGTGTTTGAACGAAAACCCACCCATCTGCTTCGTTGCTGCAAAATCCTGAAATCCTCATGTACTATAGTACACTCCGGTTTAAGGATTTCTTGCACCTTGCATATGGGCAACTTTTCGCCCAGACACGAGTTTTCGGTCAGGCACTAATTATCAAAAAAAGAAATATTTGCCGCAGGCATGTCCTGGTTTTGAAATTAATTGGCAGGCAAAAATCCCAGGATGAAGGGCGTGAATAACTCTACCGGCTCATAGGACAGCTTGGCCTGCCGCAAGCCTTTAATTCCCAGATCCTGTTCCCGGTTCAGAAATTGACATTTATCTTTTAAAAACAAGGCTGTCTGGTGGTTGATTACCTGGGCCGAGCCTTTAAACATGGGATCTGCTTTTTCAAACTGGATATCATATGTTGAAGAATTCAATCGACTGAAAATACTAAATGCCGCGATCTGTTCTTCAACTTCGACAATTAGACCTTTCAGACCCAATTGTTCAAAGTGTGTAAACGATTTTTTTATGGCAGAAAACTCGCGATCCAATTCTGTTGGGGCAGGTTTTCTTTTTTCCAAAAGTCCGGTTGCAAGGTTCAGTGCCTTTGTGAAATTATTGTCTGCCAGGCTGCTTACTTTATAATCAGGGTATTTCCGGACAAATTGTGAAATCAGATTCTTTTTCTTTTGCAAACGGGACCCTTTAAGGTCACACAAAAAATTAACATCATAGATATATTCAGCAGCATCCCGATTTTCTTTAACATGAAAATATGTTTCAATTTCCGGATATTTTTCAACATATTGCGCACTCACAAGCTCAATATCAGGTTTGATTCCCAACTGCTTTAAATTTAAAGACAAATTCACAAGGTTTTCCGGGGTTAGATCGTCACCCAACGGCATAAAAACAGCATTTGACAAACCATCATAGATTAGAAGCCTGCCGTCATAAATGGTCCATGCCAATTTATAGGCATATTGCCATGTATATAAATTGGCAAAGTTAAATTCACAGGATTTTGGATCAGACTCGTCAATGAACCCTTGTATCAAGGGCTGGTCACCCAGAGAAAAACGATTGAACACCAAGGTGCCCTGCAGGCTCTTGACTGGTTTTAACCGTGTTGTTGTACTGTACATCCGAATCCGTCCTTATATCATATTTGACCTTTTATAATATCAGGTCTTGTATTGTACTATAATACACTTTTTTTAAATTTCATCGGGACATGATCTTTTAGAACTTCAAACCCAAGCCTCCGATAAAAAGAGGCCGTACCGGGTTGTGCCACAAGACCAATCCAGTCCACGTCATTTTTTTTCAGCTTTGAAATCAGCAATTGTATAATTTTTTTCCCAATGCCCCTGCCCCGATATTTTTTTAAAACAGCAACATCCTGAATATATGCATCACTTGCCATATCGGACAACGCCCGCCCCATGCCAATCAATTGCTGATCGACAAAGGCTCCGGCAAAAATAGCAGAATCCTTAACAATACGGTCTAAAAATTCAGGGTGTGCATCATAGGAAGATTCCCACCAGTCAGCATCTTTATAAAGACAGATCAAATCATCCCTGAAAGCAGACCTTATTATTTTCACATCAATATTTTTGGATAAGTTATCCAACCAAAGGTATTTCCTAAATTTCATCCATCATTTTTTGTGCAAACCCAGGCAAGACAAAAGAAGCCTTGTGGATCTCTTTATTATAATATTTTAGCTGCTGTTGAACCTTTTCTGGTATTTGCCGACCCGGTATTTTTAATTGCGGCCCCAAAGACCCCATACAGATACCGATATTTCCACCGGGATATGTTGGAACAAGTATGGTTGAGTAACCTTGGATATCAAAAAGTTCTTTGGTAATTTTGACAAGATTTTCAACATATTTTTTATGCATAAAAAAGGACTCGCCCTGGGTAGCAATCAAACCGCCGGGTTTCAACGCGTGCTTTAAGGACTCATAAAACGGTTTTTCAAACAGCGCTTCCCCCGGCCCCACAGGATCTGAGGAATCCACAATAATCACATCGTACATTTGCTTTTGATTTTGAACAAAGGCATTGCCATCGCCAATATGGACAGCTACCCTGTTATCATCAAAACCGCAGGCAAGATCCGGTAAAAATTGTTTACATACCTGTATGACTTCTTCGTCTATTTCACAAAAATCAATTGTTTCCAAACAGTCGTGGCGCCCGGCTTCCCTTAAAATACCACCATCGCCGCCGCCAATTACCAGAAGATGCCTGGGGTCTGGATGGGAAAACAGCGGAACATGGGCCAGCATTTCCTGGTATGCAAATTCGTCGGACTGGGTTAATTGGATGATACCGTCTAAAACCAGCATTTTACCGTGGTGCGTTGTCAAGAAAAGATCAATTTGCTGATACTTGCTTTTATTGCTGTATAAAACCTTTTCAATTTCAAGAGACAGTGCTATACCCGGCCACATGGGGCATATTTCTGCGAACCATCCGTCAATTATATTCTTATCAATCGTTGTATTTAATTTCATGCGTTGTATTTAATTTCATACTGATTCAAAAAAGACAATTCGTCCGCCCTTTTATAATTGCTTTAATTTACTTAGGGCCCACTCAAAAATAACTTTACATTTTGAGTGAGCCCCTATTGCCGTTGGGCAATCTGCATTTTATAATGATCACCCTTAAAAAAGGAGACTGCGAACTCTGCCACGTCCCGAGGCTCATAAAACTTACAGCTGAAAACATCCAGATAAACAGCATTGGATGCATTGGCAAAATGGCCTGAAATCAAAGAGGTTTCAATCAACTGTGTCATACTAAACCCTTCAACAATTTCATCCTCACCAAAATGAACCACCTGACAATCACCATAACGCTTCATATCAATCCGTTCACATAGTTCAAATACAAACTGCTCTATTTTTTTTGCATCCCGGATCATCTTTGGGTTACATTCATAGATATCGATGGAAGAAAGCACACCCCATGGTTTTTTTCTTTCATATTCTTTTTTCCAGGAAATGGGGTAAATGTCGGAATTCTTGATGATTTCTCCAATTGTTTTTTGCTCAAACGGCTTGCTGATCAACCCCCTGTTCTGATCTGAGGAGATCACAACATTTTGTGAGGCAAATGATTCTTTCATTGAATTGATGGCCACTTCAAGATCGATATTATCTCCGCAGGTGAAAATATCCACTGCTGCATATTCATGTTCCGGCCATGCATGAACGGTAAAATGAGATTCTGCAATAACCACCACACCGCTTACTCCCTGGGGTTCAAATGTATGAAATGACGAATTGATAATGGTTGCCCCACTGTCTTGTGCAGCTTTCAACAAAGATTTTTCAACCAGTGTCTCGTCTAACAAAATTTTGGCTGAGCATTCATAGTATTCAATGGTTAACTGTCTTCCCAGGGCAAAAGAGGGGTTTGGGGATGAATTTTTAGCAAATTTTTTATATCTGTCGAGCATTAATATCGTCTCCAACTTTAAATAGAATATGACCTATAGCTGCAGCTTGCAGCAGACATAAGTGCATGGGCCTAATGATAAACCAGAAATGGCAAATTTCAAGGCAGGGATACATTTTTTAATTGATAAATCAATAGTTTTCCATGATAGACTTGAACCTATCAAACTCGGTAAGAACAGGTAAGTTTTTATCTTCTAATTTTTTAATAATTCCAGGGGCATTGAAACGAATATAGGGATTTATGTTGAGTTCATCTTTTATGGTGGAAACAATGAAACTTGAATTATATGAATCAAAATGGTGTTTTATAAATTTATTTTCCGGCTCAATCTGCTTTGCTATTCCCAAAGATTCCACTACATAATCATGTCCTGCAAAAACCTGGGTATCAGGCAAATAGGAAACCAGGCGTTTTAGCGAATTAAAAAATGCATGTAAATCCCCTGAAAAACAATTACCAATAGTACCGTTAAAAAGGGTATCCCCTGTGACCATAAAGTTATCAGTTACAAATGAGATTGAATCATCTGTATGACCGGGGGTGGGGATTATATTTAAAACCGCATCACCAATGGCAATGGCTTTATCTCTCTTAATTTTTTTACAATCAATAAAAACGGCATTTGTTGCTTTCAATAATCTTTCATTGCCCGGTGTATGATCATGATGTGAATGCGTGTTGGTCACATATTTAATTTGAACACCATTTAATTTCGCAAATTTTATTGTTCCATCCACGGCCCCTGCATCAATGGCAATACCAATCCCTTGTGCATATACCAGATATCCCAAATTATCAGTGGCATATCGAAACTGTTTAATCTTCATGCGGCTCCTCATCATCTTCACTATCTAAATCAAATTTTCCGGAATCATTATCAAAATTCTCTCCATAAATTTCAGGAACCTCATCATCTTCAAATTCATCATCAACAAAAGATAACTCTTCTGCTCTTTCTATAATTGTGGCAATGGCCTGCCTTAAATTACGTTCAAAACTTGCAGTATAATTACCTTTTAAATCCGGCAGGAATTCATATTCTTCGTCATACTCTACAATTAATTCATACAGGTCAAAAACAGTGGGATCATCTAAATCTTCCGTATAGGAGTCAATAATCTCATTATAAAGATCATAAAATTTAAATTCTTCGACAGCAAGTTGTATCGTTAAGTTTTTTCTCATTTGACACACCTGTGTGCTAAACAAAGTCAAAAATTCTAACAAAAGCTACCGGTAAATATAACACAAATCATATTAAATGATCTACTTAAAAAAGTATCCTTGCCACATTCTTTTTAAATATTTATGAGTACCAGGTTGTCGCGGTGAATGACCTCATCATAGTGTTTACTATCAAGACAGGACTCAATCTGGAAAGATTTCAATCCTTTGATCAGGTTGATATCTAAAGATCGATAATTAACCAGGCCTATACCGATTATTATTTTTTCTTTTGTTTTAAAACTCACAGCCGCCCCTTGCTCAAAACGTCCTTGCACTTTTAAAATACCTATGGGCAAGAGACTTTTACCATTTTCCTTTACGGCATTAACCGCACCATCATCGATAATGAGGCTGCCTTTGGGCTCAAGTGTGTATGCAATCCAGCATTTACGGCTGGCCATTTTTTTTTGCTTTGGTATAAAATAGGTGCCGATATTTTTTGAATCAAACAATTGTAATAAAACATCCGGGATATCCCCCCTTGCAACAATCATGGGGATACCTGCTGAAGTAACCTTCCGGGCCGCTTGAATTTTGCTCAACATACCGCCTGTGCCCAATCGCCCCGGAATCTCACTTGCAAATTGTTCGATCTGTTTTTCAAAGGTTGTTACCTTTTTAATCAACTCTGCATCATCGTGATTTCTTGGATCTTTGTTATAGAGGCCATCAATATCGGTTAAAATAAATAAGAAATCAGCATCCATAAGCAGGGTAATCATGGCAGCAAGGTTATCATTATCCCCAAGCCTGATCTCTTCTACCATAATCGTATCATTTTCATTGATAATGGGCACAACCTTCCAGTCCATCAGCATGTTTAAGGTATTTCGTGCATTTAAATACCGCTTGCGGTTGTGAAGGTCTTCTCCGGTTAATAGAATCTGTGCTATTTTTTTATCGTAGCGACCAAAACTTTTTTCATACGCATTCATCAAACCGCTTTGTCCAATCGCTGCAATGGCCTGACGTTTTGGGATTTGATCCGGCCTTTTATCCATACCCATTTTGCGCAGCCCTGCTGCCATAGCACCAGAAGAGATAAGAATCACTTCCATGCCCTGATCCATAAGGGTACTGATCTGCCTGGATATGGAATCTATAACATCTAAATTCAGACTGTTAACCGCTGTTATCACATTACTTCCAAGTTTCACCACGACTCGTTTGGCGTGGCTTAATTTTTCTTCCGGCATAATCTCACCCTATTTAAAAGATGTGTTCAAAGTTGTATGGGTAAAAGATTTTGCATTATCACCACTATAATCAGCCACCATATGCCCATTGCCTATAAGTCTCCATTGATAAATCATTAACCCTTCCAGTCCCACAGGGCCCCGTGCATGGATTTTGTTGGTGCTGATCCCGACTTCAGCACCCAATCCAAATCTGAAACCATCCGCAAATCGACTACTGCAGTTCCAAAAGGCATCTGCCGTATCGGCATGGTCCATAAAATAAAGTGCTCTTTTTTTATCGGCAGTTACAATCACATCGGTATGGCCTGATCCATATTCATTAATGTGGTCCAGACCATCCTCCAGACAAGCTACAACTTTGATGGAAACAATAAGGTCCAGATATTCTGTTTTCCAGTCCTCTTTAGTGGCTGGCGGAACATCAATCACATCCCGTGTTTTTTCACATCCCAAAATTTTAACGAAATGTTTTTCAAGTTCCGTTTTAAGATCCGGTAATAGATCCTCTGCCACGGTTTCATGAACAAGAATGGTTTCCGCAGCATTGCACACAGACACATACTGGCATTTACTGTCCACACTCAAATTAACTGCCATCTTTAAATCTGCGAAACGATCAATATATACATGACAAATCCCATCGGCGTGTCCCAAAACCGGAATAACAGTGTTATCCATTATATACCTGACAAATTCATTACTGCCCCTGGGGATAATCAAGTCGATCAAACCATCCAATTTCAGCATATGCCTGACATCACTGCGGGTTTCGATCAACGCAAGCCACCCCTGTGGCAATCCTGCGTTTACTCCCGTATCATGAATAAAACACGCCAGGATTCGATTAGTATGGATAGCCTCGCTGCCCCCTTTAACCAGAACAGCATTGCCGCTTTTCAGACATAATGCTGCGATCTGTACCAATGCATCCGGCCGGGATTCAAAAATAACACCAATCACGCCAATGGGCCTGGAGACTCTGTACAATTCAAGCCCCAGGTCCAGTTCAATTGCATTCAAAGTCTTGCCCACAGGATCAGCCAATTGAATAAGGCTTTGTATCCCGTCACATACATCTCCAATTTTAGACTGATCAAATTTTAAACGTTTCAGCAAAGGTGCTTTTAAATTATCTTTCTGGGCCTGCTCAATATCTTTTTCGTTTTCAGTGGTGATTAAATTCTGGTTTTGTTTTATTGCTGCAAAAATTTGCTGTAATGCATTGTCTTTTGTTTGCGCAGATAATGCAGACATTAAAATTGCAGCTTTTTTACATGCCCGTGCACTCGATTGAATATCCATTGTATATTTTTCCTAATTTGTGTTTGAACCAAAACTTATCCATCTGCTTTATTGCTGCAAAATCCTGAAATCCTCATGTACAGTAGTACACTCCGGTTTCAGCATTCCTTGCGCCTTGCATATGGGCAACTTTTCGCCCAAACACAGGTTTTTTTGTCAGCCACAACTAATTTGTTAAAACAAGTCTGCCGATTTATAATCAAGGTATCAGTTATACCGAAAATAAATTAATTAGTTCAACACTTAATTTAGACGAAAAAAATTCTTTCTTTTATTTGCCAGCAGAATAATTGATGCTTATCATGAATTGAACATATAAAAAGGAGTTAACCATGAGCGAAAATAAGAGTGATAAAAAAAAACAACTAATTAAAAATATTCCCTTTTCCACCCCGACAAATTTGATTGACTTAGTTGACTATAAAGAAGGATCTGTCATCAGCCGGACGCTTTCTGCAAAATCCCATGTGAACATTACCTTATTTGCCTTTGATAAAGGAGAAGAGATAAGTGCCCACACATCTCCCGGAGATGCAATGGTCCAGGTTCTAGACGGAGAGGCCGTCATAAATATTGACGGAGAAAAAATTACTGCAATAACCGGACAGGTAGTGGTTATGCCGGCAAATGTACCCCATTCTGTTAGTGCGTCAACCCGTTTTAAAATGCTGTTGACTGTTGTCAAACAACCAGCAGGCATTGGCGGACTATAAGAATTTTATTGTGCATACCAGATTTTTATTCGCTGGTTCGATTTTGCATTGTGCAGGATCGCCCTGCCCCGACTTTGCTTAATCTTTGGAAAAGAAATAAGCAAAGTATTTGACTTGGATGATCCCAGCCTTTTGCTTAGTAAAAGGCTGGCCAATAAAAACAACAACAGGCCAAACCCGTTGGCCCAAGGCATATAAGGATTTTCACTGCCTGCCATTAAAAGACCTGCTACCCATGCAATTGATATCAAAGCCATAATACACTTTTGCATAATTGTTTTTTGTTGCATTATCCCGCCTCTCAATTAAAAAATCTCACCATTTGTTGAAAAAACTAAACACATCAATTAAAAAAAAGCTGCTGATATTACCTATACTCTCGACAACTCCAGATAACTTTCCCTATAATTCTAACAGTTTCCATCTGATCCTTTTCTAAAAAAATAGGGTCATATGCTTTATTATCACTGCAAAGAACAAGTTTATTCGGATGTTTTTCCAGGCGTTTGATCAAAATCGTATCTTCCACACCCACAGCATAAATTGCCCCGGCAAGAATATTTTTCTGAGATTGATCAATAAGAACGGTATCGCCTTCTTTAATCACAGGTTCCATGCTTTGCCCAAAAACTTCCATTGCAACCATGCTGTTTGATGATCCCTTTGCAGACAACCATTTTGTTTCAAAGGACAAATAATCGGTCACAGATTCATTAACATCAAAAGAGCCTGTGCCGGCGGAAAGCCTTGCTGCAACCCTTGGTATATATTTAAAATCAATATCATTTTGAGATTGATCATTCATAAATACTTTACCTATGCCGGTTTCAATCCATTGCGGATTTAACCCAAATTTTCTGTATAATTTTACTATCCACTTATCCGGAACCCGGTTGTTGTTCCTGGCATGGGTAATACCTGACCGATTAATCTCAAGCTGTTTTGCCAACTCAGATGAAGAGCTGATTCCCGTTGCATTGAGAATTCTTTTAATGAGTTCGTCTACTTTGTTCATCAATCATGAATCCCTTATTTAAAAAAGCATTATACTGAGACTGTTTTATAAATCTTCCACATCTGTTTAAAAAATGCAACAGTTTTTTATTTTTTTTTAAGAAAAAGATTTATTCGGTGGGGAACTATGATATTTTACTAAAACTGCATGGTGAATAACACAGCGCCGCCGGAATTCGCCGGACTGACCTGGAACTCTAACTTCATACCATCTAATAGATACGTGTTAATCGCTGCATTACTTAAGAAAAAATCAATATCCTTTTCGTTGGCATCGTAAACGGCACCCAGGTGAGTGGAAAAAAAATACGATGACAGCTTTATTGCACTTATTGCTATATTCTGAGCCTCATCATCATACCCGATATTAAGAGACAGATTCAAATCGTATTCATCAGTCATTTCCTTATTTGTTTCAATTTCATTTTTTGATCCAAACCGAGGTATCGCTTCATCTTTGTTGCTGTTATCCACAGAAACATATTTTAATACATAATTTGTGAGTTCTTTAATTTTCTTACCCACACCCGTTAGATTTTCATTGGTTGCAGGAACGATAGCTTCTGGAGAATCAACGACCAACGTAAAATAAATTGAACCTTCATTTTTTGATTTTAAAATCGGCCGATCTCCGGATGGTTGGCCATGATAAGATATTGCCATATTTTTAACCGAAATATTTGCTGTTGCAAATAATTCCCCGGGGTTATCCGATTTAAAATCCTGGGCTGAACTAACTGCTGAAAGAACAGAGAAAAGATATGAAATTATCACAAAGGATATCCTAATTATTATTGCTGATTTAAGTTTTCTTTTCATAATTCCTGTCCTTGTGACTTAAGTTAATTTATTTCTTTATAAAGAGTTATAGCAAAAACCGTGCAAGACTATAGTTTTTTGTCAACCTTCCTGATAACAAGCCTGCTCACCGGTATAAACCATCCATGCAAGCATGAGTAACACGCCTTATTCTTTGCGCAATGAATAGCGGCATTTAATCAATTGTTTTCATATCACAACAAATAAAGATAAAATTATTTGATTTTGCCTTAAAAAAGCCCTAAAATCATCCCTATGAAAAAAGAAGCTTTAATAATCGACTGCATGAATATTGGACCGTTTCAAGTCAACACGTATATTGTTGCATGTGCCCGGACCTTGAAGGATTTATCATTGACCCCGGTATCCGCACTTGAGCGGGAACGAAAAGAGAATTTTTATATCGCTGACTTTATTTTATCTGATTGATACGTATTATTGCTTCAATCGCCGCATACAGCGTTTCTTTTTCTTGATTTGTCACCCCTGCTTTAGCAAATCGCATCCGGTTGTGCGTCCTCAACAAGATTTTCAACTCATCACTCATATTGTGTTCTAGCCAATAGGGTTCAATTCTTTCTAACCAGCTTGAAAAAGTTTCATACGCATACCGTGGCATTCCTTTTTTCTTCAGATATGTTTCCAGCAAATAAAAAGAGTCATTTGTCTGCTGGTCTTTCATTGCAGTCATAGGATCGGAAGACGGCTTTACCCGTTTAATCCGACTTGCTTTTCTCAATCGCAAAACCAGGATAATCGCAAGGGGCAGGATCAACCACAATCCATATTTATTAATAAATTCTTTTCCGGTCTCATGCCGGACCTGTGATAATACAAATGCCAGATATGAAAACAAATCGGAGAAAAATGAAGAAGGATTTTTTTTGTTATCCTCATCAAAAAAACCTGATGGTGTCGTGTCAACATCCTGCCATTTGCCGTCAATAAACGCTTTTACCCAGGCATGTGCATCTCGTTGCCTTACCACCAGCCTATTTTCAAGGTCTGAATATTCATGAACAATAAAACCTGTGGCATATCGTGCTGGAATACCTGTGGCTCTGAGAATAAGCGCCGTGGCAGTGGCAAACAACTCACAATGACCTTTTCCGGCATGCAACAAAAAATTTTCCAGCGGTGTTTCATATTTGCCCTTCCCCTGTAGCTCCAGAGAATACGTATATTGATTTGAAAAATATGCCTTTACCAGAACCAAAATCTCTTGCGGTGTTTTACCCGTCAGCTGAAGTCCACCAACAATAGTCGTCACTGTGACAACTTCTTCACGTGGGATCAACAGATCCCTGTCATATGGCTGGATATCCCATACATGTTGTTCAGTATAAGACACATCAGCCGATATTATCGGTGAAGTATCTTCCACCCTTACCACCTGCATCTGATTTTTCCGGCATTTATCCGCCTTAAGATTTGAAATAGTCATAGTCCCGGCCGGCAGACTCAAAACAGACTTTTTCCTGTCCGGTTTAAAATAAAGCGTCATATTTAAAGATGGGTTGATTTTCGGATTAATCTGCCAGTAGGTTTTATTATCAGCCGGTACTATGGGTTCAAAATCGGACCTTGCAAACCAGGTGGATTTTAAAAATTTATTATAGGACCCATTATGAAGCAGATAGGTGTTTCCTTGTTTGTAATTTTCATACGCAGCCCGCAGAACAATCTTATTGGAAAGCTTAAGTTTACCGATTTCCCCAAGGGCTGTATGAGTTTTAAAGGGATTGTTAGAATACATTCCAGTATAGTGTGCAATCACCCATTGGTTAATTTTGATGCTGGTCATCAAGACAGCCTTGTGTCCGGCATAACCGGAACCTATGGCCAAAACGACAAACCCGGACCAAATCCACACGGAAACTCTTTTAGATCGAACATGCCATAGTGCCCAAATGGTAAAGAAAACGGTTGCTGTAAAAAAAAGATAATCACGACTCAGGTTTGCTCCTGAAGATAAAATACAGAACAAGACATAGAGATAAGAGATATCAATTTTTTTGCTCTCAAAACCGAGTGTCCCAATTTGTCCTTTGGTTGGTTCTCCGGTTGTTTTCTTGCCGGTTTTTTTGCCTGATTTTGTGAATGGCCGTTTAGCTGATCGCCTGGCAGTCAAAAAAAAAGATTGAATATCAATCTTGCCGGCACTAGTGAATTTTTGAGCAGCAACAATGGGAAAAAGAACAACAGGCAGCCATTTTAAGAGCATCCATATCGCTTTTTTTGCGTCAATGGTAAGGGCAAGCACAATTGTTCCGGCCAGAATTATTGTACTGACATCTACAAATTTATTAAAATCAGACACAGACAAATCAAATTTAGTTCGGCTCCATTCTGAGAACAGAATGATAAGAACAAGAACCACGGCTATCCAAAGCGTCTGCATCTGCCATCCCCAGAAAATAAGTGCGCCCGGTATAAAAAAAAGTGACGGCCTCATACCTCAACCACCTTGATATGCTCCAAATTTACAGCCGTTTCTAATATTTTTTTTTCCATTTTCTTCCGGTCTTTTGTAACAACGATAATGTGGGTACTCACCTGTGCCTGTTCAAAGAGTTTATAAATGGATTGATGCTCATCATTCCAATCCAAAAAAATACAAATGGCCCCACAGATTTGATCCATATTTTTGCAAAGAGCACCTGTCAATGCTCTGATCGTCTTAAGACCGCAAGTTTCAACGCAGGCAAGAACCTCAAGCATCCTGGCTGTCTGCCCAAGTCCCCGTCCGGATGTAAAAGAATACACCTGTTGCCCTGCAAACAACAAATCAAGTATGGATTCCGGGCCCTGCAAATCAATGACATAGGAAGCAGCAAGCCGGACTGCTGTTTCAAACACATCTTGATCATTAACCAATGAAAAGGTATCCAGAATTAAGGCATGCCGGACAAAATGTTCATCCTCAAACTCTTTGATGACAAGTTCACTGGTCTTGGCAAAACTTCGCCAGTGAACATTCCGTAAAGGATCGCCGGGACGATAGGGCCGCAAAGACATGAATTCATCTGAGTTGCCAATGGATGAGGCAAGGCTTACCCCACCCGGATGGTAGTGCCTGTTCGAAGCAAGGTTTGGAGATTCAACCTGAACCCTTTGAGGCAATACCAGTATTTTATCTTTTCTAACCATGGTATGCAACCGGTTCAACAGTCCAAAGACATCAGGCCTTGCGATGGTAAATCCTGCTAAATGAAGATACCCGCGATATTGCGCCGTACTCTCAACCTTAATGCGAACACAATCTTTGGGGTACAGATCCGGTAATAACACAGGCGGCAAATACGCCTTTGCATTCTTGTGTAAAAGCCATTTCCACCTATAATAAAGTGTCTTCCTATCCCAGGCATTTCGCTTTTCTTCAAAAGGTTCTTTAGTATTGGAAAGACTTACCAAAGATGGCCGGGGATCAAGGATCTCTTCAAACAGAACAAGTCCTTTTTGAATTTTATTTGTTAAATTTTCAATCTCAATCTCATAGGAAAGGCCGCTGCCGACACTTGTATATCGGGGTAGATGTCTTTTTATCCGGAGCTTTATTTGAAAAGAAAACAGGCTGTATAAAATAGAGAACAAAAGGATCGTGAAAAAGAGAACAGCTGCCTGATAAATGGAGGTTCTTAAAATATTAAACCCAAAAAGAAAGGATAAGAACAGTGCAATTATTACAATGACACCGGCAGACGTAAAATGTCGTTGTCGCCAATGCCTGAGCCGGTAAAACATGCAATAAGATTTATGCAGCGCACGGACAGGAATCATAATAATTATACCGGGACAAGAAGAGAGGTTAATATATCTTGAATGATCGATTGCGCCGTCATGCCTGAAAAAGTTGATTGTGAATCCAGCACCAATCGATGGGCAATTACATCAATAGCAACTTGCTGAATATGGTCCGGGGTAACAAAATCCTGATTATCAAAAAGAGCAAGGGCCTGGGCCGTTTTCATCAATGCGATAGATGCTCGGGGGCTCGCTCCCAAAAGTATCCCGGGCTGGTTACGGGTGGCACCAACGAGGTCTACAACATACCTTTTTAAATCTTTGGTAATATGAACATGTGAAATCATTTGCCGCAACCTTAAACAGTCTTCCAGACTCACACAGGCATCAAGTACATCCAAAGGATTCTTATGCTTAAGGTCTGATAAAACAGCCACTTCATCCTCTTTTGACACATATCCCAGTTTCAACTGCAAGGAAAAACGATCCATCTGGGCTTCCGGAAGGGGGTAGGTGCCCCTGGACTCGATGGGATTCTGGGTGGCGATGACAAAAAACAAATCATCCAATCTTAACACTGTTCCGTCAATACTCACCTGCCCTTCTGCCATAGACTCCAGTAAAGCAGACTGGGTCCGGGGCGATGCCCGGTTAATCTCATCAGCCAACAGGATATTCGTAAAGATAGGACCTTTGTGAAGCTTAAAAATTTTTTGACCGGGATCAAAGATGGAGACACCCAGAATATCCGAGGGTAACAGATCCGGGGTAAACTGTATCCGCGTAAACCCGGCATTCATACATTTTGCCAAAGCTTTTGCAAGGGTGGTTTTTCCGGTACCGGGGTTATCTTCTAGTAAAATATGCCCGCCGGCAGCGAACCCGGCAAGCACTTTCTTGATATTTTGGCTTTGTCCTTTGATAACAGATTCTATTCTGCTGGACAGCCGATTTAACAATTCGTGAGCCCATTGACAGTTTATTTGATCCATGTAATTACCTTATAGATTGAGCCTCTTGCAGAGATACCGGTGAATGGCTCTTGCTCACTATATACTTGCAGGTCATGATTGTTACAATACGATATATAGTGGGATCAAGCCATAATATATTTTATCTGCAAGAGCCTCAGATTAAAAACAGATTACAATGGTTAATCTTTGCGATACTTTTTAAGAAATTCAGGATCTTTCTCAATAAAAACCCGGGTGGTCATAAACCCTTGTGTAACACCATTGGTTCCCATTGCTGTAATTTTGTGCTCGCCAATGGAAAGGCTGACATTAATTTTTTTTCCACGGCCCAGCTCACCGTCAATGGAGCTTTTCCAGACGATTCCATCGGAAAAATCACCCGTAACAGACAAGGCAGAGGCTTCAAGCTGCAAAGGGAAATCAGAAGTATAAAAATACTGCCCGTATCGAGGCGTGCGGATGAAAACTTCTGTTGAGTTGTCATCTTCAATCCTGATATCTTTTGACAACGCCATATATTCGTTCAGTTGAATTTTGGGAATAAACTCAAGTTTCTTTTTCAGGTAATACATCCGGATACCTTTTTTAATCTTCGGAAGGTCCTTATGATCAGACTTATCGTATTTATTGAACAACTTAATAATTTCAATGGCTTTTTCATACTCTTTTGCATTATAAAGCTTTAAAATTCGATCGTACTTTTTGTCTATCCCGGCAACAAACTCTTGTTTGATTTTTTCTTTTTCTATATGGTCAACTCTCTTCTTTTCTTCTTCAAGCCTCATATCAAGAATAAGACGAAACACGAGATTGAATAAAACAAAACAGAAAACGGCCATGATGACCACCACCTGAATTGAGTATGTTGTTTTCTTTTTAGACGGCATTTTATTATTTGTGTCCATATTCTCTATTTCGCATAAGTTTAATGAATAAGATACCATCCGTAAAGAACTATTTCCCTTTAGAATGTTCAGTGTTGGGCTTTATATCATCAATCGGTTTTATTTTTTAAAAAGTTTTCTTGTAAAAAAGTTTTTAACTTTGTAAAAATCCGACATGCAGGATAAAAAAGATATAAGAGACCAGGCCTACCTTTCCGGGGAAGATTTAAAGCAACTTAATTTTATTCATGAAACAAAAGAATATGTTTTTCGTAAATATTACCGGTCCGGATTAAGATCACATATTTTTGAGGTACTTTTAGCCAAAGATGTAAAAAAAGAGACCCGGGGAGAACTTGTGGACGGCATCCGTGTATTTCCCAGAGCAAAACCTGAAAAAATGTTTCGAATTTTAAGACAGAGATTTAAAAACTGTGACGCTGTATTTCTGGAAATCAAAAAATACAATCTGCTGTTAAAATGGCTGGGCACAGAACTGATTGCGACATCTGAAGAATTCATTGTTGATTACACAGGCATGGGTGAAACTCAGATTGTCCTTTGCGGCCTCCAGGAATATGTTGATGGAGATATAATTGATCCATGGAGATTATTTGACAAAGATTGTCTTAAAGACCTGTTCAAAACCCGAGGATATGACAAAACTCAAGTTCAAAACCATCTTAAAATTCTTCAGGGTAGTATTTTTTCATTTGTCAGCCGTATCAGAAAAATGATAACCCATACCGGCGTTATCCCGGACCTTGCCGGAAATGGAAATCTCATCGTCACCCCTGAAGGCCGGTTAAAATTAGTTGATATCAACAATATTGTTCAATTCAATATGGATGATACCATTCTCATTGATGACAAAGGCTACCCATCCTGTGATGTGTCTGTTGAGGTGTTGTCTATTCTCGAACAAATGGTCATGAATAAAAACGATCAAGCCAATGATCCTCTCTATCGTTTATTTTTATCGCCTGAACGTAAAAAAATGGTAAAAATGCTTGAACGATCCTTTTATAAAAGACTTTAAACCTGCAGATAAAAAATAAAAACTTGATATAGATCAATGAACCCAATTAATTTTTGATCTAAAGTAACTCCTGAAAGAAAATAAAAGAGAGTGAATTTTAAACTTTATATAGGAGCTTTAAAATGGAAAAAAAAAGCGTATCAAGAAGAAATTTTATCAAAAAAAGTACAATGGGCCTTGCTGCATCAGCCCTTCTGCCGTCCATATTGACTGGTAATAGAGCCTTTGCTGCCACCGATAAAAAAAAAATGTTCTGCTACCAGTGTGAACAGACCATGGGTGGCAAGGGATGTACCCGAATCGGTGTCTGCGGGAAAACACCTGATGTTGCAGCACTTCAAGATTTTTTGATTCATACCCTGAAAGGTATTTCCATTGCTGCGGTTGCGGCAAGAAAGGTGGGTATCAGTGATTCAGAAACCAATCAGTTTACCTGTATGGCAATGTTTTCCACCCTCACCAATGTTGAATTTGACCCGTACAGATTTGAGGATCTTCTCCAGGAATCAGTAGCATTGAGAGACAAAATGATCAAACGTGTAAAGGCTGCCGGGGGAACTATTTCATCTGACAGCGACAGCCTGACACTGAAACTGAAACCTTCCCTTGAAGGCATGATAAAACAGGGGAAACAATACGGGCTCATGTCCGTTCCTGATATTGATCCTGATTTGAGGTCTCTTCAGCATATGCTTCTTTTCGGTATCAAGGGAATGGCCGCTTATACCGACCATGCAGCAGAACACGGCCAGGAAGATGAAGGCAATTATGAATTTATTCATAGAGGTCTTGCCGCCATTGAAGATAGAAGTCTGGATACTAATGCTTATCTTGGACTGGTACTGGAATGCGGAGAGAAAAACCTCAGGGCTATGGAGCTCCTAAGCCTTGGTAACAGCACAGCATATGGTGATCCCGTACCCACAAAGGTTCCCCTTGGTGTTAAAAAAGGTAAAGCCATTCTTGTTTCCGGCCATGATTTAATTGACCTTGAGGCAGTTCTAAAAGCCAGTGCAGGCAAAGGGATTTATGTATACACACATGGTGAAATGCTGCCATCCCATGGCTACCCGAAATTAAAAGAACGGTTCTCCCATTTTTATGGTCATTACGGTACAGCATGGCAGAATCAGAAAAAAGAATTTGCAAAATTCCCCGGCGCTATCCTTATGACCTCCAATTGTATCCAGAAACCAAAAATGACGTATAAGAAAAATCTTTTTACCTCCGGTACTGTCGGCATGCCGGGACTCACTCATTTAAACAAAAACAACCTTGGCCCATTGATTGAAAGAGCTCTGGAACTGCCTGGTTATCCTGAAGACAAAAAAGACATGGAAATTTTGACAGGTTTCGGACACAAGGCAGTTCTCGGCGTAGCCGATAAAATTGTTGCCGGTGTAAAAGACGGTTCCATTGGTCATTTCTTTCTTGTGGGTGGGTGTGACGGTGTGAAAAAATCCAGAAACTATTACACTGAATTTGTTGAAAAAACTCCAGACAACAGTATTATTCTTACCCTGGCCTGTGGGAAGTTCAAATTTTTCAGACACCAATTGGGTGATATCAACGGTATCCCGAGACTATTGGATGTGGGCCAGTGTAACGATGCGCATTCAGCTGTCCAGATTGCCGTGGCACTGGCCAAGGCCTTTGATACGGATGTCAATGGACTGCCCCTGTCCTTTATCATCTCCTGGTATGAACAAAAAGCGGTCGCTATTTTATACAGCCTGCTCCACCTTGGCATCAAGGATATCCATTTGGGCCCCACCCTGCCCGCCTTTGTTACACCGAACATATTGAACGTACTGGTTAAAAACTATAACCTAACGCCCATTGGAACAGCTAAAGGCGATTTGAAAAAGATTTTGGGATAGTAATCCCCATTGTTGCAACATTGGGTATAGTTTCCTTTCCAAAATAGCACACCACCATAAACAGGAGTGATTCTTAAAAATTACTCCTGTTTATCTTTATAGCGGTTCTCAAAAGTATCACTCTCTTCTTTCTGCTCATCAACTACGACATGATCAACCCCTTTCTGGGGTATTGTATTAATATAAGTCTGGGCAATATTTGCAGAATACAGAACAATTTGCTTCATCAAATCCATCAATTCCATATGAATTTCAGTGGTGGCCGCAGATGCCTCATTTTTCATAATGATACGCTTTAAGTGTCTTGCCCTGTATTTTAGTTCAAGATCCAGATATCTTCGTTCTTTTTTCATTATATAGGAAGCAAGTTTGGAGTCAGTCTCTTTAAATGCGACCTGCAGCAACTTGATCTGTTTACTCACCTTGCTGTGATAAATTAAAAGTTCTTCTTTACCTTCTAAAGAAAAATCAAATTGCAATCTCTTTTTTTTTGCGATGAGAGGAATCATATTCCGGTGCATGATATCCCCCATACTCTCCATATCCTTTACAATGGAAACCATCCCAAACACTTCTTCTGCCTGCTCTTCGGTAATTTCACCCTGGGCAATGCGGGTAAGGTAAGCACTGATTTTTTTTTCTAAAAAATCAATTTTATTTTCCCGAAGATCAAGTCCCTGTAAAAGGGTTAAATCTGGAAAAAATTCATCCTGTTTTGGAATTTCCCGAATCAGATAGGGTGCATCCTCATCTTTGCCCACCTGTCGAGCCAACTGCTCCTCATCAGAAAGGAAAGGAACAATAATGGCATTGAGCATTCGCCCTAAAAGTTTTGCCATACGCGACATTTCCGCCCGGGCAAGGTCAATGGCCAAAGACGGGGTTGCCAACATAGCTTCTTCTATATAATGACTTTTAATTTCATAAGTTTTCGGCGGCGCTTTCTCCGGATAGATAAAGTAAATCACTTTTGAAAAAAGCCCTATAAACGGTAAAAAAAACAATCCCAGGCTCACATTAAATATGGTATGCGCATTTGCCAGTTGCCGTGCAGTGCCTGAACCAAATTTCACAGCCACTGCCCGTATGATATCTGCAAACTGGGGAATCCAGAAAATAAACAGCAAAACACCTGCTATTTTAAACATAACATGGGCAATGGCGACCCGTTTGGCCTCCCTTGATGCACCAATCCCTGCAATGGCGGCTGTCACGCATGTGCCGATATTGGCCCCGAAAATCATCGGGATTCCCCCTTCCAGGGTAATCAACCCCTGCTGGGCCAGAACAATTAATACACCGGTTGTGGCACTGCTGCTTTGTACAACAGCAGTAAAGGCTGCCCCGACAAAAAGGCCCATTAACGGATTTTCCATGTCTTTCATAAAATTGATAAAAACAGGATATGTTCGTAACGGCTTCATGACATCACTCATCAATTTCATGCCGAAAAACAGAATACCAAATCCCAAAATAATGTCGCCAATGGACTTTGTTTTCTCAGTTTTTCCAACCATTTTCAGTGCAAACCCTATGGCTACCATAAGCAGGGCATAATCGGTGAGCTTAAAGGCGATCATCTGGGCAGTAATTGTTGTGCCGATATCTGCACCCAGTATAACGCCCATGGATTGGACTAAATTTAGAAGCCCTGCCTGGACAAAACTTACAAGCATGACTGTTGTGGCACTGCTGGACTGGATTACCATAGTAACAAACGCACCGACACAAAGAGCGATGATTCTGTTTTTAGTCAATGAGGCAAGAATGGAACGCATTTTATTTCCGGCAGTATTTTTCATACCCCGGCTCATTTTGTCCATCCCATAAAGAAAAAACGCCAGCCCTCCGGCAATACCAATGAATATCCGGCTCCATTCAATCTCAACCGATCCTGTTTGAGCAAACGCATAACCTGTCCAACTCAAAGTTAAAAACATGACAATGCCAAAAAATTTTAGAATCTGTTTTTTTATGTCCATATACCTTTACCATTTATTGAATTAAATAACGGCAATGCGCAGCTTTGCCTGCAAGCAATTGCGCACAAAACATGAAATATTAGACTGATTTTGAATATTATTTCATATAAAAAGTATCATACCACATAAGATTGGTCTTTAAAAACCATAAGGGCTTACTCAAAAAAATCATTACCAGTTTTGCCTGTTTCAAGCAACCATGAAACGAGCCTTTCACCTGCCTTGCATCAACTGGCCGGTGTAGATTCCTTAATTTCAATCCATTAAAAATCTCAAGATTAAAAACCGACACATTGAACAGCAATAGGAAAGCCGGGAGGATTTTCCTTCCGGCTTTCCAACTTGTAGACAGCAGTCTACCGCACT
>JAKIUJ010000275.1 GCA_021647625.1 Desulfobacula sp. | reverse complement strand
CTGAGCTGGCCAGTTCCGTATATCCCAGGATAGCTGCAAGAATGTTATTAAAATCATGGGCAATACCACCTGCCAGCGTGCCGATTGCTTCCATTTTCTGGGCCTGCTGCAATTGTGTTTCTAATCTTTTGGTTTTTGTAATATCCGTAAAATTGACAACAGTACTTATACCTTTACCAAAAGCATCTTGTATACATGCCGCACTTAGAATTACATCCAAAAGCCTGCCATCTTTAGTCAGTCGTTTGGTTTTATATATTAACGACGCTCCTGTCTCATAAATTATTTTTATCTTAGCCATGGATGATGCTTTATCGAATTCAGGAACAAATGGGATTGTACTGCCTTCCAGTTCCTCTGGTGTCCATCCAAATAAATCAGTAAAGGACGGGCTCAGATATTGTGGATGGCCCTCCCTGTTGTACATAATGACAGGATTGGGGCTGGACTCTAAAATAATCTTTAAGCGTCCCTGACTTTCCCGCAATTCCTCGTCTCGTTTTTGAATTTGCTCAAGCATTTCATTGAATGTATCGACTAAAACCCCGAATTCATCATTATAATGCTTTTTTATACGGATAGTATAATCTTTTTTTTCAGCTACTTTTTTCGCTGAGCTGATAAGTGCCGTAACCGGTGTTGAAATAAATTTTTGGAGAAAAAAAGAAAGAAATGTCATTAAAAGTAATGATACCGCCATAATACCAACAACGATAATACCATAACGCTGGATACGCTTATACAATTCATGTCGTTCAACCCGTATGTACACTGTACCAATCCGATCACTATACATACTGATATCGCTAAAAAAATGCAGGTGCCCGTCATTTAAAAAAATAACATTTCGTTTAGGTGCGGGGATAGAAAATTTTTTGGAATCCGGATTGCTGCGTACATAGGTGGCAATCACATTGTCTTTTATATCATAAATAACAGCGTGAATAATAGCAGGTTCCGTCTTAACCGCACTCAGGAGAGCATATTCTGCAATGGCTGGATCATTGAGCATGATAGCCGGCGCACTTTTTTCTGCAATAAAGTTTGAGATAACTCTAATATGTTTAGTTAAATCTTTATTAAATTGGCTAATTTCCAAAAAAATAAAAAGGCTGCATACCAGGAACAATGTTGCAGTGCTGCCCGCCCATATGAGAAAAAGCAGTTTCTTTTTAAAAGAACGGATGGATAAAAATTTAAGCATGAAAGAGCATCTCTTTTCGTTTGCATCATTCGGACAAATAAATATATTTTTTAATAAACGGATCATCTATATTATCGGCATTGATCACAGTAAATCCTGTGTTTATGCTTATTGGTGATCCCGCACCGGTTATTAAGCCATACGCACAAATCACGCCATAATAGCCAATGGTTACTGGATGTTGCGCAATGGCGCTATCAATGCGCCCACTGACTATTTCCTGTACTATTGGCTGGGTTGCATCTATAGTTACAAGTTTAATTTTGTCCGTCTTGCTGTCAATAGCATTGATTCCTGCAGACACACCAATGGCTGAAAAAAGATCCGCTCCAAAAACACCAGACAAGTCCGGGTGCTCCGTGTAAACTTTTTTGAACTGTTTCTCAGCCAGTTTAGGGTCCTCGTTGCAGACAAGTGTTTTAAGAATTTTGATATTGCGATATCGCCTCATTTCCGTCTTAAAGCCATATTCCCGCCTTTCTGTTGTTGATGCCGGGCTGCCCTTGACGATATACACCTTCCCATGCCTGCCTATCGCTTCGGCAAGCGCTTTTGCAGCCATCCTTCCGCCATACACATTATCAGATGAAATATGCGTATAAGGAAAATCGCCGGAACCATGTCCATCCTGATATTTACCGTCATCAATATAGGTATCGAGCGTTATAATTTTAATACCTTTTTTGTGGGCTTTTTTTAAAGGCCCTATCAATCGCTTTGCATCGGTTGGTGAAATAAGGATAACGTCAGGCTTTTGCTCTATAACTCTGTTTAATACAATAATTTGTTTTTCAACATTCCATTCCGGTGATCCGTCATAAATAAGATCAACACCTAATACACCGCAAGCACTTTTAACACCGTGATAGACACTGATATAAAATGCATCTGTTGTTTGTCCCGGAATAAAGGCAATACGTATGTTTTCGTTTGCACTGCTCCCGGCAGCGGTAAAGAAAAAGATCGTGTAGAAAAGAAAAGACCAAATTTTCATTGTGTATTTTCCTTTAGAAAAGATTGTATACAATAACATTATGGGTTGCTAAAAAACAGGAAAAAATTTTTTTGCAAAAAAAATCAGATTTTTTTTATAACAAGCTGGGAATGGTTTTTTGAAATTAGTTTTTCAAAAACACTGAAATTGTTTTTATTTTTTTCCAGAACCAGGTAAGAGAAAACTCCTTTTAAAACTGTGCCCTGGTAGACTTCTTTGTTGATTTTGATTTTACAAATATTGTCTTGTTTTCTTGTCCACTCAAAAAAAGCTGCGATGTCAGTTTCAAATTCTAAAGAGTTTCTTTTTATTTCCGGCGTTATTTTTTTTATTTTTTCTTTTAAAAGGTTTGCCTCTCTGTCGTATTTCTTTTTTATTTTATTTAATTTTTTTAAGGAAACGAGTGAAGAGGTCTTTCTTTTGTCAAAATTATTGATCAACCGCACTATGTTTTCTAATTTTTCTTTCTTGTATGTGTTTTTTTTCTTTTTAAAGTCTTCTGATAATTTTTCTTTTTTCTTTTTTGCCCGATCATGAAAGATTTTTAATTCAATCATTTTTTGAAATGATTTTTTAGCAAAATGAATTTGCTCGTTACGGTTTTCTTTAAGTTCATCAAGCCTGCGGCTTATTTTTTTTAGTTCAAGGGTAATCTGGTTCACACGTTCAAGAATATGGTGCTCAGTTCCGGCACCAATGATACAAGGATCTGTTTTACTGTTTCCCGCACCTGCAATTTCAACCCCTTTTTTACCATAGAGAGTCGATGATATAATATGGCATTTTCCCGAGTCTATTTTACCGCTGCAAAAAATCTGGGAGTCAAGGATCTCATTTTCTATATATACATTACCAAAGGTCTCAATTCGACAATTATGCAGATACCCGGCATGGATATCCCCCTGGGCAATTATAACAGCATCTGTGATCCCGACGAGTGATGTAACGTTCCCAATGGCGGTGATATGCGCTCCCCTGATCTCTCTGGCCGTAATGTCGCCGGATGTAACAGGGTAGGCACCCGTGACGACACCTGAAACCTTGAGATTGGCATATTGCTCAAGCGGTCCATATCTTAAATCTGCATCTTCAAGCACATTGATTGCAGGATGAACAAAGAGTTTGTGTTCAATTGAAAGAGATGGAAATCCGGTTTTTCCGGCAAATGCTTTTGATTTGTCTTTTGAAAGGCGAACTCCGGCGGCACATCGAAACGCCTGAAAGAGTCGAGCAGGGTCACTTGATGGTTTACTTAATTGTGCAATGGATGAATCAGTCTCAATGGCGTGCCCGAAAAGGTCTTCTATCAGGAGCGTTTCATTTGAAAGAGACTGCTCGGCCAAGGCGGTACCTTTTATTTTTTGTTCCTTATCAATTTTTTGAATATCAAAATGATAGACGGTTTTTTTTTGTTTAATCAATTCGGGAACCAAACCCTGTCGGGCTGCAGTGAATTTATTGTTACCTATATCAAGATTACATTGAAGAATGGTATCAGGATAAATTCCATATAGAATACCTTTTGCTTTCAAGGCCTCTTTAATTTCCGTAAGAGAGAGGTTTTTAACATCTTTTTTAATTTCAACAACAGCCTCCATCCGATCTGAACTTATAAAAATATGGACCTTTTTATCGATACCATTCACGGGTATGGGGCCAATTGCTTCCTGCTCTTTAAGTATCTGATTTTTCTGGTCTTCAGTGAGAAAAGTCAATTCGACCATGATGTCACCGAGAATTCTGAGTTCGCTTTTATTATCGAATTCATCTTCCTGAACTTTTTGAGCGATTCTTATTTCTCTCATTGAGGCAATTTTTTTTTCAATAAGGCTTGCGGCAAACTCTTTGTCCAGGGCTTTAATATGCAGGAACTGTTTTTCATATTCTGAAAGAGCAATATCTTTTTGATTTTTTTCGACGGGTTTATTTGCTTTGATCGATGAAAATATTTTTTCTGCCTGAGCATCAACAAAATCTTGTTCTTTAAGAATGGAATTTTTTTG
>JAKIUJ010000035.1 GCA_021647625.1 Desulfobacula sp. | reverse complement strand
GGCCATGATATGAACACCGTGAACCCCGGTAAGTTCTTTTAGTTTTTCAATGGTTTCAAGGCAGATTTTGATGCCTTCGCGGGCCTGGTCTTTTTTGTTTACACCGTCCATGCGGGAGATGACGGCTTCGGGTATATCCATACCCGCCACTTTATTGTCCATGTATCTTGCCATACCGGCGGATCTTAAAGGCGTCACACCGCCCAGGATATATACTTTGTCTGTGAGCCCTTCTTCACGGGACAGCCTGATCCATTCTTTGAACCGGTCCATATTGTAGATGCACTGGGTCTGGATGAAATCAGCACCCGCATCAATCTTTTTTGCAAGCCGGATAACTCGGTATTCAAAGGGATCGGCAAAGGGATTGGCTGCAGCGCCAATAAACATTTTTGGGGCTTGATCCAGATCAAAACCGCTCATATCTTTTCCTGAATCTCTCATGTCCCTGACTGTTCTGATCAGGTTGACCGAATCAATGTCAAAGACATTCATGGAATCCGGCTGGCTGCCGAATTTCTGGTGGTCACCGGACAGGCAGAGAATATTTCTAATCCCCAAAGAATAGGCACCCATGATATCGGACTGGATGGCAATCCTGTTACGGTCTCTGACCACCATCTGCATAACCGGTTCAAGCCCTGCCGAGACAAGGTGGGCAGAAGCGGCAATGCTGGACATTCTTACAATGGCTGTCTGATTATCGGTCACATTAACCGCATCCACATGGCCGCTTAACAATTCTATTTTGTTTTCAATAACTTTTTTATTGGCACCACGCGGAGGGCCGCATTCGCCTGTGACGGCAAAGCCGCCATGGGAAAGTTTTTTATGTAATTGGCTTAAGGCATTCATATGATATGGTCCTCCCTGATCAGTTTTCTTGGGCCGCCGGAAAGACTGGTGTCCCAGTTTTTTGGAGGAATATAGGTTTTAAGGTTATCCATCTGTCCCAATGCGGTTAGTCGTTCTATAATTTTGTGCCATGCACATTCCGTATCCGGATCGATTTCACAAAGTCCGTTCCGGGAACCGCCGCAGGGTCCGTTCAGCAGCTTTTTTGAGCACCGGGTAACCGGGCAGACTCCTCCAAAGGTGGCAAGCCCGCAGTTGCCGCAACCGGAGCATTCTTCGGTAAATACCCCGGGGCTTTCCCGGATACCGATAAAGGTGGTGTTCACCCCCGGCAGGACCACATCTTTTTCAAACCGTTTGGCCATGGCCTGGACGCCTGCACCACAGGCAAGAGAAAGAATGGCATCATTTCGGCCTATGGCGATTGCTGCTTCCTGGATAAATTCATTTTCACACTGACGTTCAATGGTGAATTCTTCAAATTTAATATTTTGGGCCAATTGTTTAAATTTCAAGCGCAGGGCAGAAGCAAGTACGGCGACTTCATCTTCACCACCGGCAAAGCAGGTTTTTACGCAGGTGCCGCACCCCAGGACCAATACTTTTTGATAGGGTTTTATAAGGTCGACAATTTCATCTATGGGTTTTTGACTGGCGGTTATCATTCTCTTAACTCCATATATTGGGCGTGAAAAGTAAAAAGACAAGAGTTTAAGCAAGGCAAGGATTATAAATCATTGGCTTCAGTAAATCGGGGAGTGATCAAACACTGAAATTACAAGGATTAAAAATAATCATTGCCTTGCTTAAACTCTTGTCTTTCTATAATAACATCTATAGGGGATGGTATTAATTTCTACGATTTAAAGCAGGGTTCGGGCCGAGGGTCTCAAGCTGCACAATTGTGTCTTGTATAATATTTGTAATCGACCCTTCATCTTTGGCTGCGGTGTTGAAAATATTTAATCGTCTGCCATCCATTCCAATATCATCCAGAATGGTTTTAACATACTCGACCCGTTTTTTTGCCCGTATGCTGCCTTCGGCAAACCTGCAGCCTTTATCTGAGCATACCAATACGAGCACAGCATCTGCGCCTGATTCAAATGCCCGTAACAGATGGACATCTTTTGTCATGGAGGAGCATGCCATTTTAACGGTTCTGGCTTCGCAGCCATCGAACATGGAGGCTGTTTCTTTAAACGAGTTCAAACAGTGGAACAGCGTAAGCTTTGGTGTGTTGCTAATCTTCATTTTATCTTCCCAAAATTAAATAAAAAAAGGCATTTGCCCTGGGTTGTCATTTGGGAAAACGCCTTTGTTTTCATTAATTCCGGTTCATACGCCATTGTATGAAGCTGTGCCTTTTAACTTAAAAATATTTTTTTTATATGTCAAGTATTATTTGTTAAAACTTTTTTGCAATGGAATGAAAAATTTTATTGACAGGGAAGATTTACCCGGTTAAATAAACAGACCGGTTGGTATTTTTTTAAGGAGGCGCATATGGCGGCAAAAGGATTACAGACAAAAGAAAAAATTATTGAAAATGCATTACACCTTTTTAGTGTAAAAGGGTATTACAACACGTCAATCAATGATATCCTTCTGGCCACTAACCTCACTAAGGGCGGTCTTTACGGGCATTTCCAGAGTAAAGAAGAGGTCTGGTATGCAGCTTATGATCAAGCGGTTGCTATTTGGAAAGGCATTGTATTTAAAGGTGTCAGTCAAATAAAAGACCCCTTGGAAAGAATAGAAACCGCCCTTGATAATGATCTGAGAAATTATTTAGGTGCGGATGTTTTTGAAGGGGGATGTTTTTTTTTGAATATGCTGGTGGAATTATCAGGGCAGTCCCATGAGATGAATACCTGTGTTTTGGATGGTGTCATGGGATTTTCAAAAGCTATTCTCCGGTGGCTTTACGAGGCAGACGAAAAGCAGATACTTAAACCAGGGCTTGATCTGGAGCAGATTGCAAAATTTATTGTTACCTCAATTAACGGCTGTGCCGCTTTATATGCTTCAACCCGTAACGCCCAGACCTGGGAGATTACCTTGGATCAAATTCATTATTATATTAATTCGTTAAGGAAATAAAAGTATGGGTCATGTTGAACAATCGATAATAATTGTAAATATACCGACCGGTCTTTATTTTCATTAATTATGATGGAGATGAAATGAATCAGTCCAAAAAGCTGAAAAGAATCAGAGAGTTACAAAAAAAGTTGGATGAAACAAAAATGGATGCCGGACTTTTGATTTTGTCCAGGGATGTTTTTTATTATACCGGTACTGCGCAACCGACTGTTTTTCTGGTTACTCCGGATGATTATCGCTTGATTGTCAGGCGGGCGTTTGATTTTGCGATCAAGGAGACCTTTCTTGACACTGAAAAGATTGTGAATGGCGGAAGCTTTAAACAGGCCCGTGAAATCTTGATGGATCTTGGGGTAAAAAATGGGACGCTCGGGCTGGAGATGGATATCATTCCGGCAGCTTTGTATTTAAAAATTAAAAAGATATTTAATAAATATGATCTGACAGATATTTCAAATATCATTTTCCAGCAACGGATGCAAAAAGACGATCACGAAATTGAGACCATTAAAGCGGCCTGCCGGATTATGGATGCAGGTCACAAAACAGTGATGGAAACACTTGTGCCCGGCATGACAGAACTTGATTTGGCTGCTGAAATCGAATATGCCCATCGAAGGGCCGGCCATGAAGGGGTGTTATCCATGCGTCATTTTGATTTTTATATCAGCCGTGGCCCCCTTTGTTCAGGGAAAAATCTTTTCAAAGTAAGCGGTTTTGCCAATACGATAACCGGGGTTGGACTGAGCCCGGCGGTTCCCGCCGGTCCTTCTTATACAAAAATAAATAGAGGTGATTTGATCATCACAGATATCCCTACATGTTTTAAAGGATATCATTGTGACCAGACCAGGACCTATTTTTTAGGTAAACCACCTGTTGAGGTTGTGGCTTTATTTCAAAATCTTAAAATTATTTCCGATCATGCCATGGGCTTTTTAAAAGAGGGTGTGACATGCAGCCGACTTTTTGAAACCACCTACAATAAAGCCAGAGATTTAGGGGTAGAAGACTATTTCCTCGGGTTGCCACCAAGAAAAGGTAATTTTGTGGGACATGGTATTGGCCTGGATGCCAATGAACCCCCCATTTTGTCTAAGAATTTTGACTTTCAGCTAAGAAGAAATTTTGTTCTCACCATTGAACTGCACTTGACCCATCCGGAATACGGGGCTGTTAAATTGGAAGATGTTGTCAGAGTTAAAAAAAATGGTTGTGAGTTGTTGTCAGTCACGCCCAGAAAACTCTTTGCAATTTCATAGGCAATTGGTTTTTCTTTTCCTTGCTTACAAATCAAAAATATGAAACAAAGCTAACAAAGTTGCTCGACGGCAGTGCCTAATATGCAAGGCGCAAAAAAAATTGACGGAATTATATGGATCATCAACCCAATACAACATCCAATCGAGACCTTCTTATGCCCTATGGCATCCCCTATTTTGCATATGTGGGTATTGCCGCCCTGGGTCAGGATAGAATCAGCCACGAGTTAAGCTATATATTAAAAATAATTATTGTTCCCCTGCTGCTTTTGTGGGCCTGGAAATGGTATGTGCCAGTCACTGGTCCCAAAAAAAAACTGGGCTCCATTATGTATGGTGTTGTCTTTGGGTTGATAGGCCTTATCGTCTGGTGCCTTTTAATAGCACCCTTTATTGATCCGGCTGGAGAACCATGGTCTGGGTCTGCCTTTTTACTACGGCTTTTTTCGGCATCTTTGATTGTGCCGGTATTTGAAGAGTATTTTATCCGTGGATATATTTTTCGCGTGGCATATCAGTGGAATGAAAACCGGTTGAATAAAAAAGTCAGGTCAGCGTTGAATCAAACATTGGATAACAACAGTATTAATAGTGTTAAGCCCGGTGTATGGAGTATTGCAGCCATTATAATTTCTACTGCTGCCTTTACCGCCGGACATCTCATGATAGAGTGGCCGGCAGCAATTGCCTACAGCATTTTAATATCGATTTTATGGATTATCAGAAAGGACCTATTATCCTGCATGGTGGCCCATGGCACCACCAATCTTGCCTTGGCTTTGTATGTTAATTACACAGGACACTGGGGTTTCTGGTAAATTAAGAACCACGCATCAGGCAGTGTCGTTCTTGAAAATTTCGTTGGATAAAATAATGGCTTCAGCCACTTCCCGTATGGATTTTCTTGAGTCCATGCTTCTTTTTCGAATCCAGCCGTATGCCTCATCACCACTCATTTTTCGGGTATCCATGAGGACTTCTTTGGCTTGTTCAATCTTTTTGCGTGCCTCAAGCTCTTCCTGGATCACCCGGGTTTTCACCATTAATTCAGTATTCACAATGGCAATGGCTGATTGGTTGGCAACGGCCCGGAGCAGATTAACTTCAGTTTCAGAAAATTCATGGTATTGGGCGGTAAAACAGTTTAACACCCCAATAACTTTTTCCTCCTGGGTAATAAGAGGAATACCTACCATGGAGACAAGGCCCAGTTTTTTGGCCATCTCTTTTTCTTTAAACCTGTCGGATTCTAAAACATCTTTAAGGATCAATGGTTTTTTATGGGTTACAACATAACCAACAACCCCTTCATCCATATCAAGCGCCCGATCCTTGATATACTCTGGAGAAATAGACTGTGTTGTTTTTAACCGGATTTTAGGCGGCTTTTCTTCTTCATTAACAATCCACAAGGAGCAAATCTCAACCCCTGTCACTTTTGCCGTAACCATGACGATCAGCTTTAGCAGGTCTTCAATAAAAAGATCCGAAGTAATGGCACGGCTGATATCGGTCAGGGCTTTAATATAACCGTCGTATGTATCATCTTGTTTAATCATAATGTTCATATAATAATCAGAAATTGTAATCTAAGGTCAATAAAAAAAAATATTTTCATACAAAGAAACTTTTGCCGGCCAAGCTGCGCATTGCCGTTATTACCGGTTTATAACTGCGTATTGGGGATTAAATCCCAGATACCACACGGGCAGGCACCTTTACAGAATCCACATCCAATACAAAGCTCAGTATCAACTTTATATTCAAAGCTATCTTTTTTTTCTTCAATCCTTTCAATGGCACCTTCGGGACAAATAGCCACACAGATACCGCAATCCTTGCACTGTCCGCAGGAGGCACAGTCAGATCCGCACTCGTTTAAAGTGTCAGCAGTGTTTTTAGGATGATAATACGTAAGACTGACTCTTTCTTTGTCCACCACGGGCAGGACTTCTCCTTGATCCGGGCTTTTGCCGGCAATGATCCGATCAATGCTTATGGCAGCACTGCGTCCCGCACCAATAGCGTCTGTGATAAGCCCTGGTCCCACAACATCCCCGATGGCAAATACCCTTGGATCTGAAGAGCGGTTGAATTGATCAACATTGATAAATCCATTCTCAATGGTGATGGACTCATCAAGGAATTCAAGATCGGGAATGTCTCCAATGGAAACCACAACCGTATCGGCTTTTAAGATTTCACCGTTACTTAAAACAACGCCGTTTTTTGTAATTTGTTTTGTAAATACGGGCCATCTGAAGGTGGCACCCACACGTTCTGCATCCTCTCGTTCTTTACCAAACGCGGCGGGTTTTTGTACATCAATCATGGTAATCTGCCTGGCACCCAGGCGGTGGGCCTCAGTTGCCACATCACACCCGACATTGCCCGCACCGATAATCACGATTTTTTTACCGGGCTTGATCTTGTCTTTTTTTGCCATTTCAAGAAAGTCATTGGCAAAGACCGCTTTTTCAATACCCGGAACAGGCAGTGATCTTGGCTTTTTAGCCCCGGCAGCAACTATAGTGAAATCATAATCATATTTAATTTTAGAAAATTCTTTGGTGTCAACAGCGTGGTTGAGTTTTACATTTTTTATCAGCTCTCTGGCCCGGGTCAGTTCAGTTTCAAGTGTCTCTTTTGGAATCCTTGAGCCAGGGATGATTGAAGTGATTTTACCGCCAATAGTATCGCCTGTACCAAACAAGGTGGCATCATGACCGCTTAAGGTCAGGTGCCAGGCTGCAGAAATACCACCGGGGCCTGCACCGATGACGGCTATTTTCTTTTTGCTTTTCTTTTTAATTTCAGGCAGTTTAACGTTCTCACCAGCCTTGCCTAAAAGCCTCACATTGATGGGAGACATATAATTTAGATTTCTTGTACACGAGGCCATACAGGGGCTGGGGCAGAGATATCCGCACACTGTGGCGGGAAAGGGAGGGTATTCAAGACCCATGCTGATGGCTTCGTCTATATTATCTTTACGGACCATGTCCCATCTTTGTTGTATTGGAATACCAGTGGGGCATGCCGCCTGGCAGGGTGCCATGTAACGGCCCTGTTCCCAGACCGGAATATAACGACGCATTTCTCCCCGGGTGATCACGGGAATGGTTCCTTTTTCCATCTCCTGGAGATCGCCGATAAGCCCCCCTCGGCCCAGTTCTTTGTCCCAAACCTGGTCTCTGAAGGCAGACATGGAAAGCTTTTCTGTGCCTTTGGTTTTTTCCAGAGGAGACTTGCATTCAACCAGTTGCCACAGATGACGTTCGGACAGGGATGTTAATGCCTCCTTTTTATCGATTTTCTCAAGAAAGACCGTTAGATTTTCAAGCAGCCATTCCCAGTCTTTGTCTGTTAAAAAAGACAATTTGGCATCTTTTTGAGAAAACCCTTTAACACTGCCACGGACAAACACTTTACCGCCCACCATCCCAACAAGGGGGCGGTAGCCCAGAATGTTGTCTTCAGGGGTTGATTTGTTTCCACAAATCACGGCAACACCGCCTGCCATGAACTCTCCAAAATAATCCCCGGCCGATCCCAGAACCCAGAGTTCAGGAGGATCAAATCTTGGATTTCTTTTGGTCATGGTCATGCCACGGGAACCAATGGAGCCGCCGATATAAACCTTGCCCTGGGCTGCGCCATTCATCACCCCATTGGATGCATTTCCATGGACGACAATTTGTGCACCGGCATTGAGCCAGCCAATATCGTCCGATGCCGGTCCCATGATTTGAATTTTCGTATTTGCATTGCCAAGGGAGCCTGCCCGCTGACCGGACTGACCTACAATACGGATGTTTACCTGTTCATCGCCCGCATCCCAGAGTCTGCCGCCAATGCCGTGCTGTCCATACCCTTCAACTTCAATATTTCTCCGGCCGTTTTTAATATGCCGGTGGATCATCTCCTCTAAAACTCTGGAAGGAACTCTTTTCCCGTTTTCATTGCCGGATATGGTTATAAATCCATCTTGTTTCATTTTTTTTCACCTCCTTTATACCACATACTTAATACTGAGGCGTTGAGCAGCAGCATAGTCATCAATTCCAAGCGCATCCGACATCCCGATGGGCAGGGATGTTGAGCGTCCGAGCGGGGCCACGATTTTTTTGAGCTCCGTGTCAAAACAAACAAACAGATCCACAATCCGCTGGGCCACATCTTCCGGGTCAAGTCTTCGATAAAGTCTTGGATCCTGGGATGTAATTCCTTTTGGGCAGATTCCCACGTTACACACATTGCATCGATCTTCTTCGGTTCCCACACAGCCCGCCGCTGCCTGCATAACATATTTTCCGACCTGGACACCCGAAGCACCCAGCATGATCAGGGCCGCAGCATTGGCAGCAATGTTTCCATTCTTTCCAATACCGCCACCGGCAAAGATCGGGATCTCGTTTTGCTTTCCGATTTTTGTCAGGTTCAGATAATTGTCCCGGATACAGGATGCTATCGGGTGCCCCATATGATCCATGGAAACCGTATAAGCCGCTCCTGTCCCTCCGTCTTCACCATCAATGGCAAGGCCGGATGCATAATCGTTCCGGGTCAGGTTGTTGAGTACGGCCAAAGACGTAGAAGATGCAGATATTTTTGGATATACCGGCACCCGGAACCCCCATGCCATGGACATGGACAGGATCATCTTGGCTACGGATTCTTCAATGGAATACTGGGTCTGATGAGTGGGCGGACTCGGCAGGCTGATACCTTGCGGAACCCCACGGATGGCGGCGATAAGCTTGTTCACCTTATGCCACATCAAAAGTCCGCCATCGCCCGGCTTGGCACCCTGGCCGTATTTGATCTCTATGGCACAGGGGTCTTCTTTCATGTGCGGGATGGCATGGATGATTTCATCCCAGCCAAAATATCCCGAAGCAACCTGTAAAATAACATATTTTAAAAATCGGGAACGAAGGAGCCTTGGCGGGCAACCGCCTTCCCCTGTACACATGCGCACCGGCATTCCCATTTCTTCATTTAAATAAGCTATCCCCATCTGCAAGCCTTCCCACATGGTGGGGGAAAGCGCACCAAAGGACATACCACCAATGATCATGGGGTAAATTTCTCGAACCGGTGGAATCCATCCGTGTTCTTTCAAGCGTTTCATGTTTTCCCGTGGGGAGAGTACACGGCCCAAAAGGGTTCTCATCTCGAATTCATGGCGGCCGGCATCCAGCGCCGGATCAGTGAGCATGGAGATCCGGGTGAACTTAATTCTGTCCAGCACGGAAAGTGAAGAATTTCTTCGCCCGCCCCGTCTTCTTGGGATTCCTTTCTGGTTGACATGGAATTTTAATCGGTCAAGCCCGGGATTTTTTACCGGTGTTACCGCATCATTGGGGCAGACCATGGTACACATGGCACAGCCGATACAGGCGTTTTCCACCCGGGTTTTCTGGCGAATGCCGTAAAAATTATCATATTCGTTGATATGGGTGTGGTTTTGTTTTATCGACGTTTTTATACGCCGTTTTTGGAACACATTTAACTCAATGGCCTTTACAGGACAAACCGCAGTGCATTGGCCGCATAGGGTGCACCTGTCATTGCTGTAACGGATTTGCCAGGGCAGATCGTTCAGGCTCAAAGAGGAAGGTTCAAGCTTTCGGTTTGACGACATATTTTTACCTCCTTGCGGTCAGGGCTTACAATTATAGTATCAAGGTGCATGGGTTGAATATCTTTTGTTTTATCACGATCCGGAATCACGGCATCAAGACCGCAGATTTCAGAGGATAGGCCGTATATGCCGGCTTTTCCCCCAACAACACCAGGGCGGAGTTTCTTTCTGTCCTGGGCCATGAATACGGTGTGATCCGGTGATGTTCCGATGATACAATTGGGGCCGTCAATAATAAGGGGGCGGCAGGTTCGTTTTAAGTGGGTTAAGAACTCTGCATCGGGATGTTTTAAAAGGGCTTCTTCCTGCAAGGGGGTTATCACATGCTTGTATGCATCAATGCCGAGACCCAAACCCACCATGGAATAATGAAGGATGTGGGCAAAAACTTCCGAATCAGACTGATACCCTCTGTATCCGGGAAAATCCCTTGAAGACAGAAAATCTTTGATCGGGGTAAATGCCGTGTTTTCACCATTGGTCATGGTGCAATACCCCCTGATAAAAAAGGGGTGGCAGGCATATAAATTTATGGCATAGTTGGTGTTTTGTCTGCCCTGTGCCATGATGATTCGGGCATTGAGTTCTTAACGGTCCAGGCCTAAGTGCTCGGCCAGCTGCATGGGGTCGCCGATCTCTTTAATCATGATGGTGTCCGGCCAGAAGGAAAAAACAATCATGTCTTTTTTTTCTTCACCCATTTCACGAATTTTCAACCGCAACATCATCAGCCTGTTGGATATATCTTCCTGATCCAGGTTGTCCCACCCTTCGGGCAATTCATAGGCTCTTATCAGGTAAAGGTCTCGTTTTGGAATACCTTCAACCGGTTTTTTCGGCACTTTTAAAGATATCTTATATTTAGTCAAGAATCCCTGGTCCATCATAAAAAGATCCAGCCTCCGGATACCGGCTTCACTGAAAATACCCGACAAAATAGGTGCATCTTTCATCTCTTCAAACGGGCCACCCAGATCCTGGAGCAAGAGCCCCATACCTGAACCGTCATGACCTTCTTTCATGACATCAAGTGCTTTGATGGCCAGCATCGGAGAGACAGGGTCTTCACTGGTAAGTGCAAATAGACGACACATTATATATTTCTCCTTGTCAGCCTTTTTCCAAGGCCGGACTACTTCGAAAAAGAAAGGTGAGTAAGGTCAACTTTCCAAAACTTCAGTTTAAAGATTGAATAGATCTATGTCAATTGATTAATTCGTTTTTTAAATGAGTTACAACGGGTTGATACAGAAGGCCGTTTCTGAAATTGTAAAAAAAAGATTCTATAAACAATATGATCTTTACAGGTCATTTGAAGATTTTTGAGGAAATAATCAAAATCCTATAATTTTTCACATTTTTCAGAAAGATTGCCCAGGGGGTTCTGGAGGTCCAGAGGAATCAATAGTCCGGCTTTTTTATAGAGATGATGGATTTTTAGAAGATCAGCCTCAAGATCGCCTTTGGGGTCTATTTTTCCGACCCATCGTGTCCTTTTGGATTCATTGTCAAGAAACCAGCACATGATGGGTACGTTTGAACCATTGGCAATATGCCAGAAACCTGTTTTGATGGTTTTCACATTTTTCCGAGTACCCTCGGGAACAAGAGCTAAAATTAGTTCTTCACGCTTGTTGAACTCTTGAACGGCAAAATCAACAAAACCAAGTGACTTATTTCTTTTTACAGGAATACCGCCAAGACTTTTAAGAATAAGGGACATGGGAAAGAAAAACCAACCCGCTTTAACCAGCAGGCGGGCATCAATTTTTGCAATTTTAATATAGGTTAATGCCCGCAAAGTATCCATATTACTGGTATGGGGAAATCCAATAACAACACATCTCCTGCTCCAGTATTCGGGCAGATCATCATATGTCCATCCCAAAATAAAATATAACAATCTGCCGATTATGCTTAGTATGGATTTCATTCTACCCCTCAAGAGCTTTAAATAAACCTTGTTTGTTTCCTAAAAGCTTCATAAAGAGTTGGGGCTATTGATGACCACAACCCCCTTCTTTTTTATTTTTCTTGTTTTGGCAAAAATCAAAGATATGAAACAGCTTTAGTTCTTTTTTTTCAATCAACTCCAGGTTTTCTGAAATAGTATCTTTTATTGCCTGATACACTTTGATGCCCGAAGAGGTAAGGTTCCTCTGGGAGCCGTCTCCCATGCATTTGGTAACCACCGCATTCACCAGGTCTTCTTTTGCGAATACACCGGTTTTACAGCTTGACTCACCAGAAGTCAGCTTCCGGTTCTTTTTTTCTTCAATCTGTTTGGTCTGTGAATCGACGATTAAAAATTTTTTGGCAGTTCCAAAATGTTCGTCAAGCAGGCTGTCCAGGCCCTTATTTTCTTTAACCGGAAAGGCGATTCTCATTTAATACCTCCATGATTTGATTTTTATTATTATAATACAAAAACATAGCAAAAGATAAGAATTTAATTTTCATCGAACTCTTTTCCTGAATAGATATTCAAGACCATTCACTTTGATTTCATAAACAGATTGCAACAGTTCACCCAGTTTCCCTTTTGGGAATCCTTTTTGGGAAAACCATACAAGATAAGGTTCCGGCAGATCCACTAATCGTACACCTTTGTATTTTCCAAAGGGCATGATGGTATTCATAAGATCAAAGAACGCCTTTTTATCCGGTTGAATCGTTTTTGCCATTATATTTTAGTTCTTAAAAAATTATTCATCCAATGCTGTCACTTCCTGTGCATCGCTTTTTAAAATATTACACGTCTGGGTTTTTGGATCAAACACTATAACTATTTTCCCGGATTTGAGTTGCTCGAAAATTTGAGAAATTTTGGCTTCAAGGGGGGGTTCAATCTCCCCATAATCGGTACCATCACGGGTAACAAATTCTTCTATAACGCCCAAAAGGGCCCCCTGGCTTAATTGATTATATGCAATTTTAACGGCAGTCATTATTTGGATCTCCTCATCCCTTCAATTTTAAGCCCGGTGAATGCGTGTTGTCTCATGACCTCATAAGAGAGGATAGCCACGGTATTGGCCAGATTTAAGGATCTGCTGTTAAAAGCCATGGGTACTCTTATGCAGGAATCCTGGTTTTCCATCAGTATTTCTTCTGGCAAACCCACGGACTCCTTGCCAAAAATTAGATAAACTTGGTTATCATATGCAAATTGGTCACATCTGTTGCTGCCTTTCCGTGAAAGATATACTTTTTGTCCCCTGGGATTCTTTTCAAGGAAATCTTTGTAGTTTTTGTAATATTTGACATTAAGCTCTTTCCAGTAATCAAGTCCGGCACGCTTTAAATATTTATCCTCAATAGAAAATCCAAGCGGCTCAACTAAATGCAGAACTGCGCCCATGGCATTACATGTCCTGCCAATATTCCCTGTATTCTGAGGTATTTCCGGTTCCAATAATACAATATTTAACTTAATCATCCATACACCTTATTTTGTTTAAATTATTTATGGCAGATATGCTGGAAATTAAGCCAGGCAAAATGTCACAGGGTAATAATTATTCTGAATCAGCCCAATATGCAATAGAATTAGCCCTGAGATATTCTCATAGTCAAAAGGGAGGGTCTGTTTGGAAGTCCTCCCTGAAGGCGGGTAAGGTTTGGTCATCCGTTTTGAAGAATAAGGCTATCGAGCCTTTTGCATAAAAATACCGTTGATTGACTCTTGTGATTGTTGCAATGCAATATATGGTGGGTCAAGCCAGAATATATTTTATCTGCAAGAGCCTCGGATATTGAAATTGTTCAAAATATGACAGAACTATAAACTTCCTGTCGTATTTCAACCCATTTTTTTTGAAAGTAATGATTGTTACAAAAGAATCGATCTGATATCTTAAATAGCTATATCGCAAGTAATTATTTCAATACTGATTTTGCATAATTTAGAACGGGGTGATTCATGACGATTGTAACGATTTCCAGAGGAACTTATAGCAGGGGTAAAGAAATTGCTGAAAAACTGGCTGCGGCATTGAATTATGAATGTCTTTCCCGTGAAATTGTTATAGAGGCCTCAAAGGAATTTAATATTCCGGAGATAAAACTTGTCCGGGCACTCCACGATGCACCATCAATCTTTGATCGCTTCAGCTATGGTAAAGAAAGATATATTGCTTTTTTTCGTGCTGCCCTGCTCAAGCATCTGCAAAGAGACAATATTATCTACCATGGCCTGGCCGGCCATGCTTTTTTACAGGATATTCCTCATGTTTTAAAACTTCGGATTATCGCCGACTTAGATCATAGAATTCAAGAAGAGATGAAACGTGAAGATATCTCGGCCGATCAAGCCCGGCAGATTCTGGTCAAAGATGATACCGAACGTCACAAATGGAGTCTGACCCTTTATGGTCTAGATATCTGGAATCCTTCCTTTTATGATATGACC
This sequence comes from Desulfobacula sp., assembly GCA_021647625.1. Lineage (GTDB taxonomy): Bacteria > Desulfobacterota > Desulfobacteria > Desulfobacterales > Desulfobacteraceae > Desulfobacula. Next base: position 12,743 of record JAKIUJ010000035.1, on the reverse strand, counting down.
CTGCATTTAGACAATTTAAATGTGGATGAAACCGTATCAATTATTCTTCACACGATTGAGCATTCCTGTTTCAAGACAACCCCTCAAAGCCAGGCAAAACTCGATGATATTTCGTTGAATGCTCAAATCGAAGCGGCATTGACCAATGAGTACCCTAAAGCAACGGTTGAGTCCAGGAATGGGACAGCTTATGTGAGTATCCGGGGGTCACTTATTGATGAAAAAAATATTTTTTCGAAAGTGAACCGTCTGGTTAAAAAAGTAGCGGGTGTGGAAAAAATACATGTCAACATTGTCCCCCACTTTATTGAAGATTAACACACAGGTATTTTTAAGACTGAGTTCTTGACACGAACAGGGTAATAAAATCATGAATTTCAAAAATAGCAGACCGCTGCCCCATCCCACCATGACTTTTTGGCGTAAAATTTTTCCTTTCCTGCGATGGTGGAATTTTATTGGCTGGGATACCACTCGTGCCGATCTGTTTGCTGGATTAACCGGTGCAGTCATAGTCTTACCCCAGGGCGTTGCCTTTGCAATGATCGCAGGGCTGCCGCCTGAATACGGAATATACACAGCCATTGTAGTCCCGCTTATTGCAGCCATGTTCGGGTCATCACTGCACCTGATTTCCGGCCCTACAACTGCCATTTCTATTATTGTCTTTACTTCCTTAAGCCCCATTGCCACACCAGGATCTGTTCATTTTATACAACTGGCCTTAACCTTGACTTTTCTGGCCGGCATATTTCAATTGTCTTTTGGATTGGCACGCATCGGAATTCTTGTTAATTTTATATCACACTCAGTATTGGTTGGATTTACCACCGGTGCCGCTATTCTTATTGCAACCAGTCAGCTAAAACACATCTTTGGTCTCGATCTGCCAGGATCGGGGTCATTTTTTATCACATGGATGAATATACTTTCCCAGATAACTACTTCCAATCCATATGCACTGGCAGTAGCAACAGGAACGCTTATATGCGCGGCTTTATTTAAAACGTTTAAGCCAAGATGGCCCGGGTTGTTGATTGCCATGATCGTCGGGAGCATCATTGGCGTGTTCATAGGTGCCGAGTCACATGGCATCCGTTTAATGGAAGGATTGCCTGCGCAACTGCCACCATTGTCTTTGCCTGATTTTTCAATACAGACAATGCGGGAACTTGCACCAAAAGCGTTTGCCATTGCATTAATAGGATTGATTGAAGCACTATCAATTGCCCGGTCAATATCAGCACTTTCCCGACAACAAATTGATGGAAATCAAGAATTCATCGGCCAGGGCCTATCCAATATTATAGGCAGTTTTTTTTCAAGCTATGCAGGGTCCGGATCATTTACCAGATCAGGCATTAACTATCATTCCGGTGCCATGACACCACTTTCCGCTGTGTTCTCAGCAATTTTTCTGGCTTTGATTCTTTTGATCATGGCACCTTTAACCATCTATTTGCCCATTCCGGCAATGGGTGGCGTTATTCTGCTGGTTTCATTCAGCCTGATTGATGTTCACCATATCAAAACCATTATCAAAACAAGCAAAGACGAGACCGCTGTGTTGGTGACGACATTTCTGGCCACCTTGTTCCTTGATCTTGAATTTGCCATTTATTCGGGTGTGCTTATGTCGCTGGTTCTTTATTTGAGCCGGACTGCCCGCCCCGAAATTGTCGATTTGACTGATGGTGCCAATGAAGCCGGGCATTTTTCAGATCAAACAAAAAGTCAATATTTAAATTTTAAAATCATTAGAATCGATGGCTCTCTCTTTTTTGGTGCAGTGGATCACATTATGGAGTTCCTTCACAATATTGATAAAAAGCACACCAATAAATGCCATTTGCTGATTGTTGCGTATGGTATTAATTTTATTGATATATCCGGTGCTGAAATGCTTGTCAATGAATCCAGACGAAGACGTGGTACAGGTGGCGGACTATATTTGTGCGGCCTCAAAGATCTTCCCCGTGAGGTTCTTGAGAAAGGAGAGTTTATCAAGGATATCGGTGCTGACAATATTTTTTGTTCTGAATCAGAAGCGATGATAAAAATTCTCGATCGAATTGAACATCCTCTATAGGGCGATCATCCAATCAAGGTTATCAGAGATTAAACCCGTATCCCATGATGATCACACCAAAAAACCCCACAAAAAATCCTGTAATACCGATCACTATATACAAATTTTTATTTGCCGAATGGATACGGGATAACTCCTGGCTATCAAAGTGAACCACGCCGTATGAATCTCGGTTTTCATTTGCATACTGTTTGAGAACCGCTGTTTTCTTAAGCGCCTTTATTACCATGAAAATACCAATTGCCATGATGATGCTTCCTCCGATAAGTGCGCGTATTACCATAAATGTTTCCTGTTTTCGGTTGAGGTTATAGGTTTCATATTTTTTTTCATTCCGACATCTTACTCCATATCGTGGAACGGTCGTAAAATCAATTGAATAGATGGATTTGTGAAGGATAAAATACGAAAACAGGAAAGGCACCTTTACTTGACTGTAAACCACAAATTGTTATTATCCGTAAACCAGTTAAACAAAAAATAACCACAGGGAGACAACATCATATGGGCCTGCTCAGTTTATTGCTTAATAACCCGCTTGCATTTATCATTATCGCCATACCGCTGTTGTATGCAATTGTTTTTCATGAGCTGGCGCATGGGTGGGTGGCCTGGCGCATGGGCGATCCCACGGCCAAGCAGTTGGGGCGCCTGAGCCTTAATCCGATTAAACACCTCGATCCTATAGGTACCCTCATGCTTTTTATTGTGGGGTTTGGCTGGGCAAAGCCGGTGCCTGTTAATTTCAGTCGTCTCCGTGATGCCCGTAAGGGGATGATCCTGGTGGCTTCCGCCGGGATTATCATGAACATGATACTGGCCTTTGCAGCGCTTTTTTTGAGCAGCCTTTTGTCTATTTCACCATCAGGCATGCCGGGTCAGATGCTGTTTTATTTCGCAAAGATCAACATCATTCTGGCCGCGTTTAATCTGATACCACTGCCCCCGCTTGACGGATCTAAAATTCTTCTGGGATTTGCTCCCCCGAATATTCAGGCGTATCTGTTGCGGCTCGAACGGTTCGGTTTTGTAATTGTTATCGGGCTGCTTTATTTAGGTGTTTTAGACCCTGTTATTGATTTTTTCCAATGGGGGATCGTGTCGATCATAGAGGTGTTGTTACCATAGCCCGGGATATATTCACAGGAAAGACGAGAGTTAAGGGCTCACTCAAAAAAAATGATTGCCAATTTTATAAATTGAGTCCCCTGGCCGGTAAGGCGTGGAAACTAAGGCATATCAGGATATGGTATGTTTTCACAACGCAACCGGCCAGGATGAATCGGCTCTCAAAATGTAAAGTTATTTTTGAGTGATCCCTAAAGGAGGCTATCAGACCAACCCTTGGTTAAAATTGTCGTCACTTTTTTTAAAGAACTCGGGTGTCATTATTTCCTCATACAGATGGAGCAGGTAAAATTTGATTAGAACAAGTAATTGAGTTCCAATCGGTATTCGTTATAAGAAGGGTCTGCACCGGCCGAAGTGTTTTGTGCATCGACCAGTCCCATCCGAAATTTTGCCTCCAGGCCTGGAAAAGACATAAATTTGTACCACATGTCTGCGTGGATAATGCTTCGGTCTGTTTTACCAATGCCACCCAATTGTTCTTTTGTATCGTCATAGTCCATGTAGACATAATCAAGGCTTGCCCGGAAACCACTAAGAAGCCCGGCCTTGCCAAAATCATAGGACGTCTTTATCATCCAGGATTCAGTATCCGCTTCCCAGTTGTACTGTGCCATACTTCGACTATAGCCGCCGGTTGGATAACCCCGCCATGGAGCAATGATATCGGCATCATCAGAAATTTTGGAATAGCCTGCCAATAAGCTGCCCGGGCCCTTTTTCAGTAAAAGCCGTGCTGCATACAGATGACCGTCAACGCTGCCTGCGTCATCGTATCCCTTTGCCGACCCGGCTGTGCCTGCCAGAGTTCCGTTTAAGGCAGCACCGCCAATAGCGCCTGCGCCGTCATCAAACTGACCCATGTATCTGAAACCCGGGGTAAGAATCCAGCCGTCGATCATTGGTATTTTATAATTCACCTCTCCCATGATTGAATAAAATAGATCGGGCACTCCTGTATACCACACATCCAGTTTCAAGTTTTCAACAGAGGTGTTCGTTGCTCCGGCAACTATGAGATCATTTTTTGTATCTTTGCCCGCTGTTGTAAGATTAGTATAGGACAGGCCTTTATGCACAGCCGAGTCATCATTGTTGTTCCAGTTGCTATATGCATTACCCCTGCCGTCATTATATGTTATCACATCATGAAATTTTGTGTGGTCCCGCAGCTTTTGCCGGGTCAGGTAGGCTAATTTGATGCTTGTTTCCGGTAAATCCCTGCTTGCTAAACTTAATCCCTCAAAGGTGTTGGGTATCATTTTTGTATCATTTGATTTGGTCAAAAAGCTTTCAAAAATCTGTCGCCCTATCTTGATGTCGGATTGACTAAAATGGTATTGTAAATATGCTTGAGCCAAAACTGACATTCCCCAGTCACCGTCTTGAAGCTTATCATAACGCGAAAATGTTCCCTTGCCGGCTTTTCCAAACAGGGCATCGTTGTCATTGAGAAGTCCTATATTCTGTGATGTATAAAAACCTGCTGTTGCACTTATGCCGTTCAACGGTGCTGTTTTGTATACAAAAGCGCCCCCAATGCCAAATCCTTTAGGATTGTACTTTGAGTCGTCATCCCAGTAGAATTTAAAAGAATTCATTCTAAGCCTTCCGTATAATACACCCTTTGCAAATACCTCGGTCATCGCGGTTGCCTTTTCAGGGAGCAGGTTGTATTTCTCGGTTCCGTTATTTCTTAATATTCGTTTTGGGTTTTCTTTTGCACTCAATGTCCCTGCAAGGTATAAAGCCAGTACAAGGGTTGTAATCAAAATCAGCAATAGGATTCCATGCTTGATGTTTGTGTGGCTGTTTTTCATTCTGTCTCCTTTTATCACCATTACTTTTGTCAAAATTTCATCCGGTTCAGTGTGTTGGCAGGCTTAATAGCTTTTTGGTGCTTTCTTGTCAACAGGTGTGTGGTAATAAGGTATTTTTTGGAATAAACTAACTATTAATAACTAAAAATAACTTTGCGGTATGGTTTCTAAGAATTGGTTTTGATCCCTCAAGCCTGTGGCGTGAGGTGGTAGGATGGGGGCGGGAAAATGATAATGTTGTTATTGAATCAAAGAGTTAAAATTTGATGCCGTCGCAAAAGTCCGATCTACTGCGTTGCAGCTTTTTGACAGACACTCAACATTGATCTGACAGCCCGGATATTTAACGAGTCAAATTAAAATTCACTAAGGACTCACTCAAAATATAGGGTTATTTTTGAGTGAGCCCTAGTTCTGTTTTTCGAATAGATCACTATAGCAATGTTACAGAACTATTTGGTCCTGGAATCAATAGATTATTCGTTAATGTAGATTGAATATGTTCCATTTTGCTACCAAGCAGAATATCTTTCATAATTCCATGCCCGTATGCTCCCAAAACAATCAAGGAATCGTGGGGTATATCATACAACATTGTATCAAAATCATTCTTTTTATAATAATGCCATTTTTGGGATAGCTGATTAACAGGTTCTGTCAGTTCTTCTTTTTCTATTAAGCTTTTATAGTGCGTCTCATTTTGTTTTTCCAACAGCGTATAAATTTCCAGCGGGAGTCCGGATGACATCGCTATTTTTAATCCTAGCTTCAGAGCTTTTACAGCGTTTTCAGAGCCACCAAAGAGTACGGTAATGCTTTTCCAAGGTTTAAAGACCGGACTTGTAATTAAAACAGGGAATGTAGCATGCTTGATAATCCTTCTGACTCTGGGCCCGATATGGCCCAAACCGATTTTAGAAGAGATATCGCTGACAGATCTTGGACAGCATAAGTAATCAAAATTAGTTGAAATATCCGGAAGTGAGGATGCCGTAAAATTTTTGGGTTCATAAAATAGCGGTTTAATTCCCATTTCAGCAAACAAGATTTCAGCATGTTTTTTTGCTGTGTCCGGTGATGTCAAATAGGAATGATCTAGATCCACCTGGACCGTATCATTGTTGAAATACATTAAAAATTTATCACTTTTTGGAATGTAAACATATGGGGAGGCACTGATTGTTTTGCAAAAAGACAATGATTGAAGAAAGGTTTCTCTTCCAAAGGGTGTGTTTCTAAAAATATGAAGCAATTTGTAATTCATCGTAATTCTCCTTAATTTTTTTTTAAAATTTTTATATGAAAGAGCTTGTACAAAAGACATATAAAGTTCTTTCATGTTTTGCCAAAACCTTTAGTTTTTTGCGCCTTCTCCTGGTTTAGGCGGCAAAGCTGCGCATTGCCGTTAGTTAAGCGGCAAAGCTGCGCATTGCCGTTAGTTAGGCGGCAAAGCTGCGCATTGCCGTTAGTGAATACTCGTTTGCATCATCAATTCTCTGCGATACAAATCAAGAATTCTTGTTTTTGAAATCATACCGATGAACTGATCATTTTCCACGACAGGTATGATGGCCATATTATTGATATCCATAATGTCCAACACTTCCTGCAAATCGTTTTCCTGGGAAGCTGTCAACACTTTTGTATCCATGATTTGATTTAAAAAAATCATGTCGTACATTCCCGGGTTCAGTGCATATCTACGGATAGAACTGATCTGAATTATTCCTTTATATTCACCCGTCTCATCTTCAACTACCGGGAAAAAATGCTGTTCAGACGTTTTGAGAATATCAATAAAATTTCTGAAAACCATATTTTCAGAAAGCTTGACATAGTCAGTTTCAATAAGTTCATTGATATTCAAGTCAGACAAAATCCTTGCATCCGTGCCGGGCCTCAAGAACTGCCCGCGTTCAATCAGTTCTTTAAAGTAAAAAGAAGCCGGCTCAATGTAGTGACTCATGGTTGAGGAGATGGAAGACACAACAATTAAAGGTAAAATTGTCTCATAGCCGCCGGTGATTTCGACTATGAGAAAAATACCGGTTAACGGTGCCTGCATCACGCCACTGACAAGCCCTGTCATCCCAAGAAGCGCATACGCCCCCTCACTGGCAAATCCGATAGTTGGAAACAAGGCGAACAATGCTCTATGAAACACGATTCCGGTTAAACTTCCAATCACCAGGCATGGCGCAAATATTCCACCGGATCCTCCCCATCCCAAAGTCATTGCCGTGGAAAAAATTTTGGCAAAAACAGCAGCAAAAGCCAAAAAGAGACCCATTGAAAATGTTTCTGAAATCATTGCCTGGATAGAATGATACCCTTCGCCAAGCACAACCGGCATAAATATGGCTATCAGTCCGACTATAGAGCCGCCTATAAAGGCACGAACCCATAATGGGAAAGGTGTAATCTTAGCAAGTTTTCCTGACAACCTTAAAATTTTTGTAAAAATTACTGAAATTATGGCAGTCGCCATAGCAAGACCCAAACTTGGCAGAATATCAGAAAATCCGACCTGGAACGGTTGGTGATTAAAAACAACCTGCTCCGGGATAATGGCCTGGCTGACTTCAGCTCCTGCAACAGCAGCAATGGCGATTGGAATTATATTTACAAATTTCCACTCTCCCAGGATAACCTCAATTGCAAAAACAAGACCGGCAATGGGAGCATTGAAAATGGATGCGATTGCACCTGCGGTGCCGCATCCAACAAGTGTAATTCTTTGCCGGTCATTTAAAGAGAGGAACTTGGCAATATTGGAACCAATAGAGGACCCACTCATTACGACCGGGGCTTCCGGTCCTGCTGACCCGCCACTTCCAATGGTTAAAAAACTGGATATCAATCTTGAAAAACTGGATCGAAACCTTAAAAGGCCGCCATATCTTGAGACAGAATATATCACTTCAGGCACGCCGTGGCCTGCCCCTTCCCGGGCGATTTTTTCAAGGTACAAAGAAGAAAGCATGGCCCCAATGGCCGGAAGTATAAAAGCCCAGCCATAATGCCTGTACGGATGGAGCCATTCAATAACCGATTCAAGGGATAGCCGCAGGGCTACGGCAGCAAGACCACTGCAAATTCCTGTAACGGAGCCGGCAAGGATCAACAATAACCTGTCATCCAGATGAAATAGCTTATGGTATAAAATTTTATACCATTTTTTTATTGAAAACATTTAAATGATTGCCCCATGCTGTTTCCTAACTAAGGTTCGTTTTTTGAAGAATGGTTATTTTTTCAATTAATGTATTCGGATCCGGCCTTGATTTAAGAAAATTTACAAACATGTTGTCCCTCAGACAAAATGACAAGGCAGATAATAAGTGCAAATGCATATTCAGTGACGGGCATAATAAAATAAATAGAATTGATACAGGTTGATTATCTATTGCTTTGTAATCCACAGGGGTGTTAAGAAAACAGGCCGAAACTATTGGGGTGTTCAGATAAACCAATGGTTCTCTTGGGTGTGGGATAGCAATTCCATTTCCAACGCCTGTTGACAGCGCTTTTTCTCTTTCCAATAACCTGTCAAACAGATCAATTTTGAAATCATCCGGGATATCTGAAATTTTTTCAAGGCAAGCGTTCAAAACACTTTTAATATCATGGCCTTGTATATCAAAATAGATCCCGCCGTTTTGAACAGCAGTGGCTAAGGGTATATTGGATTCTTTTTCTTTCCGGTTTCCATTTTTTTTTAAGTTCAGGTTAATATTGTTTTTAGATGCCCATTTTTCCAAATCTCTTAGGTGAAATTGATAATTTACTCCTTTTGGAGACACCGGTAGTTTGCCCTGTTTGATCCATCGTTCAATGGTATTTGTTGCAACACCCAAGTGCTGTGATAATTCTATAATTGATAGTTTCATCTATTCGTCCTTAGGGCCCACTCAAAAATAACTTTACATTTTGCGAGCCGATTCATCCTGCCCGGTTGAGTTGTGAAAACACGACATATTTCGATATGCCTTAATTTCCACGCCTTACCGGCCAGGCGAATCAACTTGCAAAATTGGTAATTAATTTTTGAGGGAGTCCTTAATGAGATCTCTAATATGGATCTGTTTGTTATTTGCTTCACTATTTTTTCCAAAATTCCGGAACAAATAGAATGATAAAGGTGTAAATTTCCAGTCTTCCCATCAACATGCACCACGAAAGCAGCCATTTTCCTAAAATGGGCAGATGTGAGAAATTTTCTGTGGGGCCGACGGTTCCAAATCCCGGGCCAATATTTCCAATGCAGGAGGCAACAGCACTAAGTGCCGTTAACATGTCAACGCCCATGGAAGCTAAAAGAACACTTGAAACAATAAAAAGACCAAAATAAAGCACAAGGAATCCCATAATACTTCGTAATAGTTCATCTGAAATAATAGCATTGTTCATTTTAATCTGGCTGATACTTCTTGGATGTAAGATTTTGAACAGTTCCCGATAACAATATTTTAAACAAATAATAATTCTTGAGCACTTTATGCCACCACCGGTTGAGCCGGCGGATGCGCCGATAAACATACAGATAAAGATGAGTACATGGCTCAATCCTGAAAATTTTTCATAATCAGCAGAGGCAAATCCTGTTGTGGTGATAATGGAAACCACCTGGAAGCTTGCAAACCTGAAAGCATCTTGAATGGATGTGTATACGGAGCCATAAATATCCCAGGTCACAAGAAGGGTGGCGATAAGCGTAAATCCGAGAAAGAATCTACACTCCGTATCTTTCCAGAAGGCTAAAGGTTTCCCCCTAAGCAATTGATAATGAAGAGAGAAATTGATTCCCGCCAACAACATAAAGACCGTAATGACAGTGTCAAAATAAGCACTGTTATAGTGCGCAATGGATGCGTTTTTAGGGGAAAATCCCCCGGTGGGCAGGGTTGTGAATGCATGACAGATGCTTTCATAAAGAGGCATGCCGCCGGCATAAAGAAAACCAATTTCAAGTAAGGTGAAAAAAAGATAAACCATCCATAAAATTTTTGCTGAGTCGCTTAATCTCGGAGTGAGTTTATCCGGCTCAGGACTCGGGACTTCGGCCTTATACAGCTGTATGCCACCCACCCCTAAAAATGGTAAAACAGCTAGTGATAAGACAATGATTCCCATTCCTCCCAACCACTGGATAAGACTTCTCCAAAATAAAAGGCTTTTAGAGGCCATCTCAATATTGGTCATTACAGAGGAGCCTGTGGTGGTAAATCCGGAAACAGATTCAAAAACAGCATTTGAAAAAAGAGAAAATTCAGGACTCAGATAAAAAGGTAATGCTCCAAAAATACTGATGGCACACCATGCGAGGGCAACGGTGGCCATACCCTCTTTTTGATTGATATAGTCGTCAAAATCCAGGCGTTTAGTGAAAAATATTAAAATAAGACCTGCCAATATCGTGATGCCCGAAGATTGTAAAAAAATTCGGACCGCTTGCTCGTGATAAATAAAACCGACAAGCAGGGGCAGTGTCATTGATAATCCCAATAAACTCAACAAAATGCCCATTGTTCTTAAAATAAAATGCCAGCGCATTAGAAAAAGCCTAACTTAACAGTTAATAATTTTTCCAGTTTTTTAATGGCATCTTTGACTGCAAAAAGTATGATCCTGTCTGAAGGTTCAATAATACTGTCACCGGTTGGAATTATTATTTGACCCTCTCTTATTATGCAGACAAGCAGGGATCCTTTAGGAAAGGAAATCTTTTTTAGCAGCTTATCTGTTATACCCGATGACTCAATGGCAATGGCTTCTATAAATTCTCCTTTTTCACAGAAAATGGAAATATCCGAGAGAACTTTTCCTTTTCTTACTTCTTTTAAAATTGAGCTGATGGCCGACACCCTTGGACTGACAACTTTTTCAATCCCGATACTTCCAAGCAGTGGAAAATAGCTGGATTTTCCAATACGGGTAATTGTGTTTTTAACACCCATGTTTTTTGCCAAAAGAGATACAAGAATATTTGTTTCATCTTCATTTGTTACACAAATAACAGCATCGCTTTGCCCGGCATTTTCTTCAAGAAATAATTTCTGGTCGGCCCCATCACCGTGAAGAATGATCGTTTTTTCCATCTGGGTTGATAAATAGTGACACCGGTTAATATTAGCTTCGACAATTTTTGTTTTTATGCCGTCTTTTTCAAAGTTTTTTGCAAGCCTCTCTCCTACCCTGCCGCCGCCGATGATAAGAACATTGCGAATGGGTTGAATTTTGATTCCAAAAAGTTCAAGGATTTTTTCAAGTTTTCGTGTTTCACAGACAAAGTAAATTAAGTCCCCACAGGTTACTTGATCACTGCCTCTTGGAACGATGACTTCATTTTTCCTTATAATAGCTGCAATCAACGGACGGTTCTTATCGAATTTTAAAGGAAAGTCTATCAATTTAATTCCCACCATGGGGCAGTCGCTATCAATACGGATACCGACATATTTCACCTGGCCTTCTACAAAAGTTCCCACATCCACAGCCCCTGGTATTTTCACAAGCTTTCGAATGGTGTTAACGACCTCTGTCTCAGGGTTAATTATCGTATCAATATGGGGGTTCTCCATTTGAAACCGGGTATGATAGGGATCAAAATCAGAATTTCGAACACGGGCAAGTTTTTTGGTATCAGGAGAAATTATATTGGCCATAAGACATGCCACAAGATTAACCTCATCGCTGTCTGTTACGGCCAAAAGGATGTCGGTATCTTGGATTCCGGCTTCAATCAATACTTTTGGATTACTTCCGGATGCAGTGATGGTTTGCACGTCAAGGTTTTCACCAAGGCGGTTTATTGCATTTTCATCCGTATCAATTACAATGACACGTTTGTTTTCTGATGATAGTCGTTTGGCAATATTATAACCGACTTCACCGGCACCAACGATAATAATCTTCAAATTTTTTTCCTTACCTCATTTAATTTTCTGTATCTGTTTAACAGGCTATCAAATCAAAGGAGAATACTATATACAGATTGTTAAAAGCTGATTTATCTATTTTTGATACTAAGGAACGTACATTAATAACTTTACATTTTGAGAGCCGATTCATCCTGCCCGGCTGCGTTGTGAAAACACGACATATCTCGATATGCCTTAGTTTCCACGCCTTAACGGCCAGGCAACTCAACGCACAAAATTGGTAATTAATTTTTGAGTGAACCCTTGCGGGGGAAATCGAGGTGTTCTGCTTGAATTTGTAAGAAGTTTAATGAAGTAAAATGTAATAGGGAGATAAAATGTAATTACAAAAAAAAACTTTGTGGCGTCTGTTATCGAATAAATGAATAGAGTTGTATTCCCTTCATTATTTTCGGATATATCATCATCCAATTTTGAAAATGCCTCTTCTTTTGCTGCATTTTTGTTTAGAGGCAGAAAAATATTATATTGAATGGCCAGAAAAATTGGATACGTCCCCAAAAACAGTAGAATTAATGAAACGCTAAATATATTTTTATACCAAATCATTCTTGCTCAATAAAATTCTTCAATTGTAATTGTTAATTAAAACGCAAATAATAACCTTCTCGCTTAGGAATGTCAATTCGTGATCTTATCCCAAATCCACCGCCTATTTTTTTATAAACCCCTCCAAAGTTAATTCGGGGAGTTTTTTTAAGAGCGATGGCTTATTTCAGTTCGATTTCCCATTTTTAGGGCTCAGTTCCTTGATATGACATAGAA
>JAKIUJ010000274.1 GCA_021647625.1 Desulfobacula sp. | reverse complement strand
GGTATTTGTCCACAAATCTTTTTTCAGTTGACAGACCGGTTTCTTTATCCTTGTTGAATACATTTTCAAAAACCATGGTGCCCTTTGAGCCGTTAGAAAAAGACAAGGTTTCAGTATATACCTGCGGCCCAACGGTGTATAAACGTCTCAACATAGGCCAGCTCAGGCGTTACGCATTTACAGACCTTTTGATTCGCTATATTGCATACCATGGAATTGATATTAATCATGTGGTTAATATTACCGATTATGATGATAAAACGATTCAAGGCGCTCAAAAAGCAGGTGCACAGCTTGGTGAGTACACCCAGGGTTTTTTTGATTTATTTAAAAAAGATATGGAAATATTAAACATCAGGCCTGCCGAAGCCTATCCAAAGGTATCTGAAAATTTTGATGAAATGATTGATTTAACAAGGGAGCTTCAATCCAAACAATATGCCTATGAAAAATTGCACTCCCTGTACTTTGATATATCAAGTTTTTCTGAGTACGGTGAGTTTTCAAGTATGGATTTGGATAATATAAAAATAGGTGCCACGGTTGACCTTGATGAATATGAAAAACGAAATCCAAAAGATTTTACCCTGCTCAAGCGGGTGAAGTTATCTGAATTGAAAAACGGAATCGGTGTAAAGACACAATGGGGAAGTGTCCGTCCTTCTCTGCATCTGCAATGCGCAGCCATGGCCATGAAATATCTGGGCGAGAATTTTGATATTCAAACGGGCAGCCGCGAACTTGTCTTTCCGCATCACGAAAATGAAGTGGCAATTGCAAGAGCGGCAAAAGGGGCCGGTCTGGCCAGACACTGGTTGCATTGTAATCCGGTGCAACTTGATGGCTCTTTCGGAGAGGACAAAATTGAAAGGATAAATTTGGATTTTTTATTGAATCAGGGATGGGCACCCGAGACCATTAGATTCTGTTTGATTTCCAATCATTACAGGAAAACCCTGACCCTGTCGGATCAGGTCTTGACCCAGGCACAATACACGCTTGGTAAGATCAACCGGTGTTTTTTGACTTTGGGAACAATTAAAGATGGCGAACCATACGGAGACATTGATCAACTGCTTTATGATATCCGCCAGGGGTTTGTGGCGGCAATGCAGGATGATTTGAAAATTTCAGGCGTTGTCTCTTCTTTGCTTGCTAATATAAAGGTTATCAATCGGCTGATGAACCGCAACCGGATTGATCCGGATAGTGCCATAAAAATTTTAAATAGTTTTAAAGAAATAGATTCGGTTCTCAAAATTTTCAAGTTTATAGAAAAATCACAATATTCAGGTATGATACAAACTCTTATTAAAGAACGTGAAAACGCCCGTGAACAAAAAGACTGGAAAAAGGCGGATAAACTCAGAGACAAGCTTGTGTCAATGGGTATCACGGTTAATGATAAAAAGGTGGATGCATGACAGATCAATTTGTTTTTTTCCCGTTTACCCACATAACCCAACGACAGCTTGAAACCCTTTTGACTTTTGTTGAGCCATTTCATTTTCTTAGTACAGATGCTGACAAGGTGATTGATCCTTTTTTGAAACCGGTTGTGGGTGCAAAAAAGGGGATTGCCCATGGTGTTCCGGACAATTTAGCCATCCGGGTTACCCAACTACAGGCGCAATATCTGGATTGGGTCAAGATTCATCAGGGAAATGAACATAATCTTAAATCACTGATAAAAGATCATCCGTATTTTAAAGATGCAACCCAGGTTGCATCTATTAAATCACAGTTACGGGATGCAACCCGGGTTGCATCTATTAAATCGCAGCTAAAATCCGGTAATAAAGCTGAACCTAAAAAGGATGACGGCGAGAAAAATCTTGAACAGCACCTGCTGTTTTTAAAAATGGCACATTTATGCGACAGTCAAAATGACAGGATTGATATTGAGTTGAGCAGGCTTGACGAGAATAAAGATCAGTTGTTATCTGTTTTAAAGGGCTTGGAAGGATCATCGGGGCCAGGTGAATCGAACGAATCAGCAGGAGAGAATAAAAATTTTGGTACGGGATTTAAAACCGGTCATGGTGCTACCGATTTTGGTGCTGTGATGACCCGTGAGCGGATCGAATCCTGGGCAGCTTGTATGTCCGGATTAAGCGGCTATTCAGCGAATGATCCCCCCGTGTTTGTTACGACCAGTCAAGCTGTGTTTGACTATCTTGAATCAATTTGTGAAGACTGTTTAAATGCTCTTGACATCAATGAGATAAAAGTGCATCACAATGATTGTGAAAATAAAAAAGAATGGCAGCGATATTTCAAAGAAAATTTAAAAACTGCTGTTCAAGGAGGTGTCTCTTTGGAAGGCGGATTGCCAGGATCGGATGACACCTGTTTACTTGCGGGGCAGGTAACGGCAAGTTTATTTTTCGGAAATGAAATAAACAAGTGCTTTAAATTGTCAGATAAGCAGATAGTGGTTTGCCTGATTAAATTAAAGTGATAAATTACTTGATTTTAGTACGCTAGATGTTATAAATGCGTTTTTTATACAAAGATCCATGTAAGAAAATGGGTTTATAAATAATTAAAGTTAAATTTATAAGGAGATTTTTAAAATGGCATTTAATCCAATTGTCGATGAAGCAAAATGTGTTGGTTGTGAAGAATGTGTAGACGTATGTCCTGTGGAAGTATTTGAGATGGAAGACGACAAGTCTGTCCCTGTTAATGCTGAAGAATGCATGGGCTGTGAAAGCTGTGTAGAAGTATGCGAAGAAGATGCAATTGTAATTGAAGAAGATTAAATTACACAGCATTTGCTTGTAATAAATTAAAAAAGCCGGATGTGATTGATTAAGATCAAGCATCCGGCTTTTTTTAATTTAGTGCCTGCCCGAAAACTTGAAAATTTTTCCAAGTACAAGGCGGGCACAAATTTTAACCGGAGGAATACATTGAGCATTCTAAGGATTCTAATTTCCGGCCAATGCAGTAATCGGGGAAATTGGCGGTTTCCGGTCGGGCACCATTTAAAAACGCAGAGACAAGCAACTTAAACCGCCATCCAGTTTCCTGAATTCCGATACATCTACGGCGATAATTTCATATTTTTTTTTGCTGATCATTTCTGCTGTTCTGGAGAATCCATCCGGAACAATAACTATATCGTTGATCCAGACAGAGTTGGCAGCATAGGATTCGTTATCATCAACTCTGAGAATATTAAATTTTTGAAGTTCTTTTTTTTGTAAAAATTCACCAAAAGCTAAAAGCGTGTTATTTTCCAGGTATGAGATGCCGGTCTTTAGATGCAGCATGGTTTTGAGTTCTATGGTTGAACCGGTAAGTCCATATTTATTTAGTATCTCGATCATCTGTTCTGCACCGTTGGTGCTTGTTCGATCAGATAATCCAATATAGTAATGATCCCCAACCATCATGATATCACCGGCATCTATGGTGCCGGGGGATCGGATGGTTTCAACCGGAAGATCAAGTTTGTGAATGGCTTTTGAAATATGAAAGGGTTCTTTTCGACGGGAATTTGCTCCCGGCCGGGTTAAGATGGCGCATCTGGGTGTTATAAGGCAGGCATCTTCAATAAAAGTTGAATCAGGAAAGTTATCATCCGGTGCGAGTATTGTGACCTTAAGTCCGCACGTTTCAAGGGCCTTGATATATGCTTTATGCTGAACAAGGGCCAGTTCATAGTCTGGTGTGCCCAGGCCTGCTTGTGTTATTCCGTTAACCATGCTTTTGCAGGGTGTTTTTACAATTGCTTGGGTAAACATCGGTGTTAGGATTCCTTTTTTAAAATTTTAGTACTATTGGTTAAATATATGCCTGCAATAACAAATAAAGCCCCGATTATCAATGCCGGGGTAATGGATTCATTCAATATGAAAAAAGAAAGAAAGATAACGCAAATAGGAACCAAATTGATAAAGATACCTGCTTTCATGGGGCCGATTTTTTTAATCCCTTCATAATACCATAAAAACCCTAAAACTGTTCCGAAAAAACCAAGATAGAAAAGACTGCCCCATTCTACAAAATTGTAAGATTTCATGTCTGTAAAAACACCTTTTGAAAAGGCGGGAAAGAATAACATGATGGTTCCTGCTACCGAAGAGTAGCATACAGATGCAATGGGGGATAAACTTGCCATGGCTTTTTTGCCCAATAATGAATACGCCACCCAGCTTGCCACGCAACCTAAGATGAGCAGCTCTCCTTTATCAAGTCCCATTTCCAGGATATTAAGCAGGTTTCCTTTTGATATGACAATCAGG
>JAKIUJ010000034.1 GCA_021647625.1 Desulfobacula sp. | reverse complement strand
CTTCTTACCTTTTCCGCTATTTGGAAATCTTCCTCTTTGTATCCTAAATACTACAAACACTCTTGTAAATGTAGAGGCATGGGGTAGTGGATGGCGGTTGGGATACTTTGTTCTTTCAACTTAGATTGAACTTCGTCTCTAAGAGAGGTTGAAGGTTGAAGGTTGCACCCCAAGGGCATTTCTTGACAGGGCAAGGTTGAAGGCGTTATCCTGACACTGTATTGTGCGTAGGCGCTGGTGCAGTTAGCATCTATATGAGGTAGAATGATCTCAAAATTTGATTCTTTATCCTTCTTCCTTTTTCCTTCTTCTTTCTCTCCTAACACTTGTGTATATTTCTCTGCTACTTCTTGACGAAGTAGCAGATCTTTTTTGTAGTGTTTGAGTTTGACATTGGTAATGGCGCATTGCAGGGTATCCATCCGCCCGCCCAGACCGATATATTTGTGGTGGTAGCGCTTGTTTTGCCCATGAACTCTTAGCATCTTTATTTTTTTAGCTAGCTCATCGCTGTTTGTAAGAACGGCTCCTCCATCTCCAAAGCATCCAAGCGGTTTTGCCGGGAAAAAGCTTGTAGTATAAATATCACAATAGTGGACTTCGGCTTTGCCTTTATATGTAGAACCGAAGGACTGGGCACCGTCGATGATGATTTTTATTTTAGAGGATGAAGGGGGAAGGGGGAAGGATGAAGAGAGTGCTTTCTTGTTGTTTCCTTCTACCTTCTGCCTTCTGCCTTCCACCTTATCGACCACTGCCTGAATGGCATCCATATCGGCGGGTTGCCCGTAGAGGCTAACCGGCATGATGGCTTTGGTTTTGTCTGTAATGGCGGCTGCTATTTTGTCCGAGTCGATGTTGTAGGTCTCTTCATCAATATCTACAAATACCGGCGTAACACCCGTGGCAGCTTCAAGAGCTTTGCCCTTGGCAACACCAGCGGCAAGAGAACCGCCGCTTTTAAGAAATCTTCCTGCAAGGCCGCTGATGGCTTTACCGCCATATCGTGCCGCCAGAGCCGTACCTCCCAGAATCGCGGCTCCGCCTAAAATCATATCTTTACCATCCAGCCCCAACCCGCCTTTTTCCTTGCTTTTTCTTAGCGTCTGAATCCATTTCCCAAGGGTTTCGTTCATCGGCTGCACAAATCCGTCCGCAGCTTCTCTCAGATCGTTCTTCAACATACCGGACTGGTCGATCAAGTTGGCTGTTGCATCCGTGAAATCTCGTTTCAGAGCCCCGCCTGCATCGCCAATTTTTTCATTAAATCGGTTAATCTGGGTCAGGGCATCACCTTCAAGCAGTGTTCCGATCCCCTTGATTGTATCCAAATCTGCTTTATCGAACGCCGCCTGGATGAATTTGGCCTTTTGCATATCCGTGGTCAGGGTGTCATACTTTTTCTTGATATCCGCCATTACCTCAAACGCAAGCCGCCTGGACCCATCTGCATTAAAAAATCTCACCCTTGTTGCCTTCTGGGCCATTGCCATATACCGCATGTTGGTAAATACCCGCAGTGTACTGTCCGCCAGTGTCGCAAGCCTCTCCGGATTCTTTTCCGCAAGACTCAATCCCTCTACAAATGCCAGGGTTTGATTAAACCCCATCCCGGCCTTGGAGGCATTGTTCCCGATCCTTCCAAAAATGGCGGATAGATCTTCCAGCTCGGCATTGCCTAACCTTCCTGCCACGGTCATCCGGTCGAGCATTTCAAGCGCTACACCCGGCTTGGAAAGATCAAAATCAAAAAACCTGGCCCCCACCGTCATCCCGCCCGCCAGTGTTCTGGCAGAGGCTCCGGTTACGGCCATGGCCACATTAATACCATCAAGAGACTCCCTGGATTCATTCATGCCAAGACCGGATTGAACAAGATCATTAAAACCATCACGCAGGTTTTCAATCACCTGCCCGGACTCCCGGCCCATCCTGAAAAATTCTTTTCGCAATCCGGCTGCTCTGTCTTTTCCCACTTCGGCAGTCTGGGTGATCCGAACCAGGCTTTTGTCCAGCCGGGCAGAATCAAGTAAGATCTTGCCTGCACCGATACTAAGGCCCATGGCAGCGAGCTTGCCGTGGATCGAGGTAGACATCTTTCGCAGGCTTGCAAGCTCTCGCTTGGCTCCGGAAACAAATTTCCCGACAGCGCCCTTGGAGTCGGACATCCCTTTGATGAATCCCCGCGTTTTTGCACCAAGCTCAAGAAATAGTTTCATGTTATCAGCCATTGTCTTTCCTCTTCCGTCTTACCTTGTGTTTTTTGCCTTTTTTACCCGACTTTTTTCCGTAAATTTTTTCAATATAGATCCCGATCTGCCCTTCAGTCATCCCCAGGATCTCATGTTCAAGGAACCCCATTTTCCTGGCCGCCAGGATCATCATCTTCAGGGGCATTTGCTTTTTTTCGAAACACGGCAATCTTTTTTTCCAGCCTCCCGACAGCATCAAGAACCTGGGCCGCATCCTCATCGTACATCTCCAGGATGAAATCCGGCGTGATTGCCTTTTTGGGAATACCCGGAATTTTAAGCTGCTTTGCCACGGACAACGCCCCTAAGTATTTCTCGTTTTCCAGGGCCTTTTCATCTTCTTCAATGAACGACAGTGTGTCCTTGACCTTTTTGGGCCTTACTGAAAAATCCCGATAGATCTTTCCTTCGTAATTAACCCCAATAATCAGCATGCCTTTTTCTTCCATTATTCTTTCACCCTTTTCTTGGCACCCAGTTCAATGGTTCTGACCACTTCATTGTCACCATCCACTTTGGCCTCACCGATTTTTAAGGTATGAACCCCCGTAAAAGTAACCCGTTTACCGTTTTCATATTCAACTGACAGTCTGCCGTCCTTGACATCTTCCCAGTCAAACTCACCATCCACTGGTACCACATAATCCACCTTGCAACCCGGACGCTGGGTGGCTTTCATAAACCCTGTGGTGTTCATCAAATTCACCGGTTTGTGCAGTTCCCGTTCATTATCCGTAAACGACTTGAAATCATCAATCTCAGTGCCGTTCACATCCAGGGTAACGCTGGATACATAATCACTCATTTTTCAACTCCTTGGTTTAAAGTTGCCTGCTATAAAAGAAGGTCAATCCTGCCAGCAAAGACATGCAGCCCGTTCACCACATCAGCCGGGATTTTTGCATCCAACCGATTGGCCTCCTGCAGATCCCGCTCAACCACCAGCCCGTCTTTGTTTGCCATAACCTCTTCAACGATCTCCAGGTCTTCAAGCTTAAGCAGAACATCAAGCAGCTCTGATCTGACTTTCTTTGGTGTCTTGCTGGATAGCTTTTCTCTGGGGAATCGCAATGAGATTCTTTCCCGACAGGCTTTTCTCACATAATCCAGGGTGGTGATAGTGGTGATATCAAGAAGACTGACATCATCAATACCCTGGCCGTCTTTGGTATATGTGCTGATGGCTCTAACCACCTGGACCTTTTCTCCCGGACCAACTTCAAAGGGTGTCACGCCATTATTCAAACAGGTTTCCTGTTCTGTCCTGGACAACCGGTCTTCAATATCCGGTGCGTGAATGCCCTTTATCGCCAGGGTGTTTAATGGGCGTGCCGGATCTTCTTCCCATGCCATGATCCCGGCCATGGCCGCTGCCAATTCCATTGGAAGGGACCGGGTGTTCCTCAAATAAGCGCCAAGCAACCGGCCTGAATTAAGAGTTCCTGCCAATGTGGTTGCAGCGGCCAGGGCACCGGTAAGGGCATAAACACCGACGCTTGGCCGTTGTTCCATCGGCCCTGAAATAGCATCGATATGATCCCTTAAAGCTGTAAGAGTAGTGCTGTCACCATAAGGAACAACAATCTTGTGATACTGCTTTCCAAAAACCGCTGCCAGGGCAGTCGCAATATCAGGATCTCCGGAACCTCCGGTCATGGCCGTAATGGTGGCGGTCACGCAATTGTTTGCTGCGATAAGAGATAGATGGATATCATCGCCCACCACACCTTTATTTTTTGCCGTCAGGGTGATGGTGTCCGTTACAACCGCCGCAGTAACGGGCAGATCCGGCTTGGCATCAATAGCAGCCTTGAGTGCTGCTGCAATGTCTGCTTTAACATCTCCCTTTGCCACGGCAATCTCAGCAAATTCATTTCCGATATATTGTCGCACCGTGCCGGCTGCAACTGCATCAATATCAATTTGGCTGGTTCCGGTTGCTGCAACACCAGCCACGTTGTCATCCACACCCACAAGGGTGAGTGCTACATACGGATTGGCCTTGATCATGGCCCTGGCCATTAAATGGACCTGGCTTCCATACCCGCAATATTCGGCAGCTTCGATATCACTAAATACCATCACCGGTGTTTCAGCCGCAACACTTCCAGCCGCAAGTTTTTGGGCCACGATCAACACTTCCTGCCGATTCTGTGGCAAAGTCCGGACAGCTAATTTTGTGTTGAATTCAAAATATTTTCCAGGCTTCCGGATGGAGCTTGGGATATTGTCAAAGGATATATTTTTTGAAGCCATGGTTTATTTTTCCTTTGTTTTAGGTTTTTCTTTTTTCGGGGCCTGTGTATCGATTAAAGACCCATCTCTTACCAGTCGCAGATAATAAGGCGTGCCAGAAACATCAACCGATTTGCTATCGGTGATATATTCTCTTGGCTTGCCTTCCTTGGGGCATTTAATCCCCTTTGCCGCTTTAACTTTCATGCTATTCCTCCTGTAATGTTATTTCGTCCCGGGCATCCATCTCACTGTCATCCACCGGATCTTGCAGATAATATTCAAGCCCGATGGCAAGCAGATCTGTTGTCTTTTCTTCAGGTGGTTTCATTGTAAAGGCCGTGGAAAACTCAAGCTGATAGGCAAGGACATCGCTCTTTTGCATATCCTTGTCTGTGATGTTTCTAAAACCTTGGGGAATCAGAGGATCAATATCAAGTTCAAGATTGTTGAGCATCAAGCCCTGGATCACGCCTTCGAGGATCGGATACAACCCGTGCCGCCGTTTCTTTTCAGATTTCACATTCCGAAAGGCGATCAGAACAAAAACACCCAGCTCGCATTTGTATTTGCGCTGGGTCAGCTTCCTGAATTTCCCGGTCTCGGTGAATACAAACACAGCAGGATACTCAATGCTTTTGCCCTTTTTGATATCCGAGTTCCGTATCCCCAGACCCGCAGAATTAAGAAACGCCAAAATTTTTAACTCAATAGCCGCGATCATAATTCAAGATGCTCCTTTACAATCTCGCCAAGTTCCACCCGATCCCCCGGGGTGAATCCTAAAAATGGCCTGGCAACCGTGTCGACATCCCGCGTATGCGCCTTCACAAATGCCACCCCGGAAGAAACGCCTTTTTTGCTACGGCTTTTTACCTTCCTGCGGTGGGATTTTATCTTCAAAGTCTTTTTAAGCCCGAACTGGTGCAATGCTGCGTATGGCCGGTCAGTTCCCATACGGACAGACGTGGCATTCGCCTTCCTGGAAAAACTATTCCTCAGATCCGTACTGTCGGTTAAAATCTGATTGCCTTTTTTAAACTTCAGTGTAAAAGCTGATAATTCTTTCCAGGGTTTGCCGTCCGGGTCTTTTTCCTGTTCAAACCGGGTCACGGTTTCCTTGACCAGATAATCACCAAATGCTGCCATCACAGGAGCAAGGTTCTTCCCCCGTGCTGCGACATCAGCAAGCTTTGCCATTACATCACTGTCATCAAGCGTCACCTGGATACTGGCCGTCATGATCAAAACCCCTTCATGCTGTCACGGGAAAATACCCGGCTATTGGACGAAATACTCACCGTATGATCACTTGAGTCTGAAGGCGCTGCGGCTGCTTCCGGGAGTATAGCTTTCCCGGAAGCAATCTCTTTGAGATACCTGACCGCGTCCTCATATTTATCCCGCCGTTCCTCCGGGGCCGCACTTCGCCTTGAGCAAATTTTATAGATGGCAATATCAACCGCAAGATCCTTGATCATGTCCGTCACAGGATCAACCGGCACACTGTACCGTTTTGCGATATAGGAATTGATCAGGGCATCAGCACCGGTGATGGCCTTGTTCACATTATCAATGTTCACAATGCCGCTTTCAAAATCATCTGTGTAGGCAATGACATCCTCTTCATCAATACCGCCAAATATGTCGTCAAGGGTGCAGTAGGTCATTATTTCTTATCCTTTTTTCCTGCATCCTTTTTGGCCGGTTCTTTCTTCTTTTCCGGAGGGTCCGGCAAATGGGTGACGATCAGCATGGGCTCTTTTTCGATCGCTTTGAGCTGATCCTTGGTGAAATGATCATCTTTGTAAGTCTTTGGATTCTCAGAATGAGCAACACCGCCCCTCCGGAACCCGTCTTTTCTGGATACGATTTGTATCATGGTTTTGTTCTCCCTATTGTTTCAATCAGGTTAAATCCTATGGAATTAACCAGGTCATCTGAATTCTCAAGTCCTATGCCAGCCAGGGTACTTTCACGAGCTTAACGACCTTGTACCACTCGTTGCTTTCGCCACCGGTTTTCAGCATATTCTCAACCGTTCTTCTGGCGGCACCTTCCAAAGTGGGTGGGTAGACCAGATGAGTCGGAGTGATGTTTAAAGGCACGCCTTCATCATTGGTAAGGCTTCCCATGGCCGCAAGGGCAGCTTCCAGGTTGGTGGCATCCAGAGTGTCTTTTGACCCATATGCAAGCTGCCAGATTCCAAAACCAACATTCTTTCTGTCATCAACGCCATAGAGGTATTCATTGCGCATAAAAACATTTTCGTCTTTTTCACCGGTGATGGAAACCAGCTTTGGCTTTCTTCTTATCTGAAGAACCATAGGTTTTAGTGGTTTACTTAAGTCCAACAGAAACCAGGGTGTTCCGGCTCCACCGCCAAAATTGGATACGCTTGCACTGCCCACTGGATGATCGGTATCAAAAAAGTATTGACCGTCAAAGCAGGGTTTAGCAAATCCATCTTTCATCAATGCAAACGTCAGCATGCTGGGGTGATTCCCGGCTGCATCGGCAAGGCCCTGTATCATGGGTTTATAAACACCGACCTGGTCATCATCAATGTCATCTGCATCAACACCAATGGTGGATTCAAATTTCTTGTTTTTGATGGAATAATCAAAAGCTTCCAGGTTCTTTATCTGGCGATCCCCAACCCATTCCCTCATCATGGGGATATTGCCAAGCCATTTATAATCGACCTGTTTTCCAGAGGACGGAACCGTCATGGCCACCAGGTCATGCATTGGTTTAATGGTGGCAAGCTGCTGGTTAAAGATGACTGAAAAATTCGTATAAATTCCAGCTAAGGTTGCTGCATTTATTTCCATTGTCTTTTCTCCTGTAAAAAATTATTAGTTATGAATCCGGTTGACTACTGGATCTCAACCCAGACGCCTTCGCTGTCCACGTCAAGAATCTTGCCAGCCACAATATCGTTGGTGGCCCCGGCTGCATTGGTAACCGTCTCAGAATCCTCGACATAGGCATTGGTTCCAATATCTGCAATGCTCAACGGATTTGTTCCGGAGTTTTTAAATGCAAATGCATTTTTGCGCAGAATCTTGACCCGTTCATCACCGTTGGCCCCGCCTGTGTTGTCTACGGTATTTTCAACGCGTCCCAGGACAATCAGTCCTACGGTGTCAGAGGCTGGTACAGCAAACCCTCCTGCATTCTTTGCCCCCATGTGACCCGCTTCAATCAGGGTGCTTGCAGCAACGCCGGGTTCCAATATTTCGCCTGTTCTTTTTGGTGTGTTTCTGTGTGCCATTTTCTCACCTTCCGTGATTAATTTGTTTTTTAATTCTCATTCAGTTTTTAAAGATTACCCAGAGAGTGCTATTTATGCATCCCCGTGCGTTTTGATATCCTCTTTTGAAACATCCATCATCTTTGCCACGGCCAGCGTTTCATCAGACAATTTCCCGTCATTGACCTTTTTCTTTTTCCCAGGCAATTCATCAATCGGAACAACCGTCGGAGCCTTGGCAACATAAGTTTCAAAGCCCTTTAAATTTGTTTTTGCATAATCCAGGGCCCAGTCTTTCTGGTCCGGCGTAACTTTACCTTTTTCCATGGCAGCAACCACAGCATCGCTGGCTTTCGTGTCTGCAATTTCAGTCTTCAGTTTGTTAAATTCTTCCAATGAAACACTGGTTTTGCTGGTTTGTTTCAGTGCATGGATGGAGGCGACCACCTCGGTTTCTCCATCAGTTGTTTCAAGATCCAGGGCAGCAATAATGTCTTTGGATACAACTTCCTTTGTTTTTGCCTCTGGCAGTTTGACTCCCAGTTTTACAACCGCCGCCATGATCTGTTCATCTGTGGCATCTTTTTTAAGCCCCAGGCTGGCAATTAATTTTTCACGATCCATTGTTTCCTCCTCGTTGGTTTCCGATGCCATCCCCAGTTCAAGCTTGGCTAAAATCGGTGTTAAATGTTTTGTTTTCGGGGTATTGGTCAGGGCTGAACTGTGCAGCCCGCAAACACGCAAATCAGATTTTCGGATGAAAAAGACCGGGGAAAAATAGCGGTATTCGTCTTTAGCAAGATAGTCCGCCGCTTTATCCGTCCAATCCACCCGCGCCTTGATACCGACGCCATCCTCCCAGGCAAATTCCTTGAACCATCCCGATGCGGGAGCTTCAACCCCTTCCAGGGTTTGGTGTTCATAATCAAAAACAATTTCATTGCCCTGGTCGGCTATATGCGCAGTCATCAAATCAAATGCTGCTTTATCGACAAGGAATTCACCTTCATTTTTGATTTCTCCGAGACCGGCAGCAAACAGCAGCATCCACCCATCTTTTAAAAAAGAATCTTTGTTGATTTTTGCAACCAGCATCAAGATCTTGTGCATTGCTTTCTCCTCCAGAACACGATATGTTTATAGTGATGCAAGCGGTCACTCTCGGCTAACCTGGCCTTTGGCATTGCCCCGTTGCATGCCATTGATGAGCCAGCAGGGATCTGCCGACCCTGGGCTTGCATTTTTTTATGTTTATCTGATCCGTTCATATTTATTCCTTACCTGGCGATCAGCCCGGCCCTCATCAATTTCAAACAAGGTCAGATAGTAATTTTCTTTCCTGTCTTTTGTCCGCTTTAATGCAGCCCGGTAAAGTTTATCTTTTTTGTAAAGCAGGACCAGTCGTGCATCCCCTTGCTTATACACTTCACCGTTTTCAATAATTTCCGGGATGTTCAAATAATCGTCCAGGAGGATCTCCGGATGCTTGATTTTATGATCCTTAATGGTTGTCTTGGATAGCCACACAGTTTGCGCTTTGGATCCTAGTATCTTTTTGTCCTCTGGGGAAAGGACAGCCACGGGAAACTCACCTTTGATCTTTCCATCATAGAACCGCTTAAAAACAGGCCCCTGTAAAAAATCATTCATCCAGGGCTTTGCAATTTTGTAATCAAGAGTTTCAAACCGATCTGCTAAAACCTTATAGGACTTGTCAGCAGCTTTGCCCACATTATAGTCAAATCCAGGATCAATCCCCACCGGCACCTTGTGCTTTTTGCCATCCCGGTCTTTATATTCCCGGTGCTTGATCTTTGGTGCTGAGTCCGGACCTGATTTTCTCATTTTTTTAAGATCACGTTTTGACAGACTATCAAGTCTGCAATTGCAGCCCCAACCATTCTGAGGGGTGTGTGTGTTCCAAAAAGGATCGTTATAAGCCAGCACAAGCCCGTGCCAGGCCAGGTGTTCTTTTCTCGGATGAGCAGATCCGCTGTGCCGATACATGAAATAAGGCCGAAGTTTTACCACATCCGGCTCATTCATTTGCTTCCACCGGCCTGCGTTATAGCTGGACCGAACATTGGTGTGATAAATCACTTTAGTCCGCCAGTTGCGGCCACCCTTGTAAACCCAGCCATGCTTTTCCACGATAGAATCAAAATTCTTTCTGAAATCTTCCAGGGTATCACCCCTGGAAACAGCCCGGTCAACCGCCCCGCGCATATCAGAAAGCAGGTCTGCTTTCATGACACCGGCAACCATAAACCCTTTGGCATGCATGCCTTTTATAAGATCATCAAACCGTTTGGTCGGTATATTCAGTTTGTCCTGAAAAAACTGCACGGCCTCATCAAAAGGCTTTGCCATGGATTCTATTTTGACTTCAGGCATCCGTATCCACCTCATATCTGCCCATCAAATCAGATACGGTCATGGCTTTTTCAATCACGGCACCCAGGGCACCGGCATCCATATCCGGATACGCTTCAAAAAGTTTGTCTTTTAACTCTTCAAGTGATGCAGACTTGGCCATGATTTTTCTGACCGGTTCAAGCAGCTTTTGAACATGCACGTCAGATTCCTTCTCCAATCGCCCTAAAACCATATCGAGAATGTCGAGATTTGCATTTCTCGAATTGTTTTCCTGTTTTGCGACCAAAGGCAGCTTGGATTTAACGGGCGTTGAAATTTGGCTATTTTTTGCGCGAAGGCATTCTTCCCCTTTTTCAGGCTTGGGAATATTGAATTTATCCCTGACATGGGAAACCGGGATATCCATTTTATCGGAAAACTTATCCAGCATTTCAGCATGGGCTTTCAGATCTTCTTTTTTAAACCGGCCTTCATACTTTGGAATGGCGGTATCCCATCCATAGTTAAAACCAACATATGGTCTTATCAACTGGTTTCTGACGGTGGCGGCAATGGACCGTGCATCTGCATTTATCAGATCATGCCGGACATCATTGTGGGTATTGGATGCAGCATAACTGCCTTTGCCGTCCACATCGGATGTAAGTGTGCCGCCCAGGATGGCTTTGGACATTTCTTTATTTGCAAAGTCCGGGATGCCCTTGTAAAGGTCGCTGTTAACAGAGCCTTTGCTGCCTTCCTTAAATTCGATCTCGGTTGACTTTGAAATAATTCCCGCGGCATCAGACCCAATAGTCCTAACTGCAATGGCTAATGCCTGCTTATCTTCTTTACTTGCCCCCGGATCATATTTACCCAGCCGCAACGGCATGCCGTATATTTCACAAAACAAGAGCCAGTCTTTGATTGAATAATTTTTAAACAGAAACCACCATGCACAGATACGATATAAACCGGATTTAACCGCGCTGCCGGATTTGCCGCCATACCGGTGCATCATCACCTTCCATGCCGGGATATCTACTCCCATGGGAGCATCATCCGTAATCAGCCTGGGCACATCACAAATCAAACCTTTTTCATCAATAAAGGAGAATCGTTTCTGCTCTAAAAAATCAAACTTCTGTACCTGGGCCTGGCCTTCTGACACATCCCAGTCCATTTCAAAAGATGAAAAACCTTTTCCAACAGCATCCTGCATGGACTCTAAGACATCCGGCCAGTCCGTAATACCGTCAAGCATCTCTTTAACATCTTCATAGACTGCAACATTTTTTCTATCTTCCGATGCAGGACTCAAGGTAAAATCAGCATCTAAAATGACATTTCGTCTTTTGCTGATATCGCCGATAATATGGCCATCCCGCTCCTCGATCTGGTCAAACAACTCTGCTTGCCGTCGCAGATCCCCGGCATCAGCCTCCTTAAGTATCCTTGCAAGCCGTTCAGGCGTCAGCCCGGAGGTTACATATTCCCGGTATACGTCGGTTAAGGGTGCAGATGCCAGCGGACGGCGTTCAGGTTTTGATTTTGCTTGCTTGATCGGGCGATTGAATTGATCGTATAAAATTACCATTAGAAACACCCCGCTTTTTGGAATCGTCTTTCTGTGATGGACTTGTATTCGACTTCACCATTGCCCTTAAGTTCCCGTACAGCAAAAATAGCTATGGCGTGGGCAATGCCAGAATCACCATGGCGTTGCTGTCCGTCACGGCCTTTTGTTCGTCCGGTGTCCGGCACTTTGGCAATCCCCTTGACCATTTTTATGGCTCTATGATCGTCCAGGGTATCGCCATCTTTTGGAATAAAAGTTTCTTTGTCTTCAAAAGCACTTTTAAACCGGGGCATATTTTCCCGGTACCACTCCTGGGAAAGTTTAACTTCTATGATTCTGGAGGCTCCATATTCCTGACGGGCCACTTCAGCCAGGTATTCACCATTACCCCTGGCATCCAGGGCACCACCTCGGAATCGTGGCAGTCGATCGCAAATATAGAATAGAACCTGTCTTTGCTGTTCAAATGGAACATTTCTTAACTCAACCACAAAAGGTGCCCGGTGTTTTAATCCCGCCTGTTCCTGGACAGGCCAGAAAATGCTTAGATCTCCGCTCCTGCCAAAATCCTCACCAAAGTATGTTGGATAATTTTCCGGCATGGCTGCGATCAGGTCATTTAAATTTTCTTCGCACCATTCTTTTATTTCAGCTTCTCTGATCCGCTTAGGTTCATCCACAAAAGTGGCATTGCATGTCAGGTTGATAACAGGAATGGTCTCATCCTGGCAGGCTTCCAGCATGCTTAAGGGCAGATAGGTTCCACCGCCCTGGGAAGGAATGCAGAACAATTCTTCATCAGCACCATCACCATACAGATCAATCATATCCTGGCGCCATTCATCCTGGGCTTCTTGGCTCCATTCTTTTCCAAGCCGCAGGCAAATCCTTTTATACAAGCCATCGTTTAAGGCATCATCAAATGTAATTCTGTGCGGGCTGTATGGTTTTTTCCCTGCCAGAACCTCTTTGATTATTTCGTTGAATGGATTCTCATCACCGTCATGAGTGGATATGATCACAACCCGGCCACCCCACATCAAAAGCGCCAGAGCAGCTTTTAAAAGTGCTTTTAAATCATCATGGAATGCAGCTTCATCAATAACGACTTTGCCCTGCATTCCTCTTAGATTTGATGGCCTGGATGATAAGGCAACAATTTTGAATCCGGATGCGAACCGAATCCTGAATGTGATAATGTCCTTATCTTCATCCTTGAAGATGTATTCTTCAATTTCACCAGCAGCTTTACTGTAGAATTTTGCCCAGTCAGCACAATCTCCGATGAACTCCTGGGCCATATCTTTGTTGTAACCAATGTAAAAGACATCCATTCCGGATCTGGATGCAGCAAGCAAGGCATCTTCACTGGCTTCATCCCAGGACATACCAATCCGCCTGCCTTTCTCACATATCTTGACCTGGGCATCATCTTCCTGCCACTTGGACTGATACGGTAAGAGCACCATAGGTGTCCGCAGGGATCGGTCTTCTTTTACATGGGTTAGCGTCATTGCTTATTCACTCCGAGAATCTGCTGTCTGATCATATCGGCAGCTTCATCAGAAAGACCACCTTCAACCTTGGTGTCATCCCCGGCATCCGGTTTATATTTGGTCTTCATCTGGTCAATCAGCTCCATGGTCTGTTTCAGCTCTTTGACCTGGGAGAGCTGCAAGGTATCCGGCTGACCCAGCATCTTATTCAGCTTGAGTTCAACAACCTCCTGGAGGGCATCAACGGCATCGGCAGGGGTATTGATATTTTTGAGTTTCTCCGGAGCTGATGTAGGAGCAGGTTCTGCTTTGCTTTTTCCTGTGGACACCGCCTTTTCAATGGCAGCAAATGCATAAACGCTTTGAGGATCTCCAGATCCAAGGGCCGTTTTTAACAGCTTTGCACGCAGCAAAACCGTATCCCGCTTAATGGAACTGAGGGCTTCCCTGTATTCTTTTTTGGCCTCGATCCAGGACTCATCCTTACCCCAACGTTTTAATTGAGCAACGGATACACCCGTTAACTTTGCCACTTGATCATAGGTCTTGCCCTCAACCACATACTGATCTTTGGCGATTTCACGGATTTCATATGAATATCCGTCCGGCATTATTCGACCCCCAAAGATTTATTTATGGCTTTAATCTCTTTATTGAGTGCGTTAAACTGAATCAACTTATCCGCAAGCTCAAACGCTTTTTGAGACATCAGTTCGTGATTAATTTCACCAATAGGCTTATGCGGATTGAGTTCGATTCGAATGCCGGATCTCAAATCATCAACGCTCAATTCGAGTTCTTTAGCTTTTAAAGCCTTTTCCTGTTTCTGACCCTGCCACATTAGTCTTTCATTCATCTGCACACCTCTTTTTCGATTCGCTCCACAAGGGTTGTCATTGCCTGGGTGTTCAAAATTATAATGTCCTTGAGGTCACCGGCCAGGCTCTTATACTGTTTGACAAGCTCAGCATTGTTCTCGTACATTTTGCGCTGTTCCAGCATATCTTCACGATACTGTGACAATGTCTTGTCAACCTGTTGTTTGTCGAAAAACCAGATCACCAGAATAATGCCGATGGCACCAAAGCTTAAGACCGTTTCAATAATTTTTAAAAATCCCGGTACTGCCAGTGCTGTTTCCATCAGGACTCCTTTTCAGTGCTCAATAATTCAAAATGGCCCAGATCTTTGAACCATTGATCATTCACATCATGATCACCATCCCAGTCTCCGCCCCAACGAATTTTGATTTTGAGTTGTTTTGCTTTTGATAAGACGAACCCCGCAAAAACATAGAACTGATTGGGCTCATCCCAGGGGATACCCTTGCCCTTGAACCAAGGCCCCGCATCAACCCCCATGGATGGCAGCTCGTTGTGAGTGCTGTCAGGCCATTTGACTTTGGATTTGCCTTGTTTATGGAGTTGGTTCTGACGTCGCCTGGCCCGATGGCCTTCAAGGATGGCACAGTCATATTCTTTTATGACTTCCCCGAATAGTTCCTGAATCAATGGATGGCAGGTGTTCAGACGATCCTGCGATTTGAGTGAATACCGTGGCATTACATTGTCATCTCCTGCATAGAAAATTAATATAATTTCATTTAAATTCCTGGGCAGGTTACAATTGTATTTGTTGGCTGTTACAGTGAACTGTTTCAAAAAAAACGCCACCCGGTGCCGAAGAATTCAGCACCGGGTGGCGTTAAAGGATGGGATTATATTTTCTACATCATAATTTTTTTATAAAACTAAACATTTTTCGATATCCTTTTATCTTTTAAATTAATGCTCCGAAACAGAAGCCAGCGGCCACTGATAGTATTATCAGAGCAACAATTTCCCATGATTTATATGTTGCTGTTTTTTTAAATTCCATATTCAACCTTTTCTTTTACAGTGTTTCCCCCGGTTTTGGATCTTTTTTATCTTTCCTGAACGCCCTTATGGTCTGTCTTTTCTTTCCAGACTCAACCAAAGGGGCGAATTGCTTTTTATATCCCAATAATGGCATTAAAATATCTCCAATTGTTCTTCAGTAACTATCCGGTTAGACTTTTTCTGCGCACTGATGATCTCTCGCACATACCGGGTCGTCAGATTATGCCGCACAGCAAGCTCTCTGTATCGATATCCTTTTTTGAACTCCATGAATATCCTGCGATCACGGGATTTACGGATGACGGATTCCGCCTTGGGTACATAGACGGAATCACCACCAAACATTTTAACGACTTTTTTAATGGCATCACGGACAAGAGTCTCAACCATTAGCGACATGGTCTCATCCTCAAAATCATCTTTGGTTACGTCATCCCAATAATTCATTATTCCCCCGGAATTAAATAAATTACTGCCAAGTTAAGGAGCCCGGCGGCAAACCAGTACAAACCCGGCCCCCATTGACGCATCCATAAATATGGAACACAGGCAATAAAAGCTTCAATCATAATGATAGTTGGCAATATCTTGAGCATTCACAATCCCCTAAAGTGCGGCGAAATCAAGACTAATATTCCGCCATTGATCCTGTTTGCCTACCTTTTCATAAATCCGCATATACGACTTTGTTCCCGCCACCTGAAGACTGTCAGATATCGCCTGCATGGCTTTTTGCCAAAGCGGATCTGCAATATCAAGCCGCCGTAAACCCAGTATGCGGCGAATATTGATTTTACCCTCCTGGTTGACGGAAAAAGCATCATTAATAATAGTTTTAACCTCACTGCGACTGCCTGTAGTCCAGTTGGTGAAACATTCATCAACCATAGATTTTGCAACCTGTAACCGTTCATCAAAAATCAAATATTCTGATATCTGGATCTGGACCTTATATTTTCCATCATAACTATTCAGGGTTATGTTGCCCTTTTTCCCGCCAAGTTTAACGTCATATTCCTGGGCAGATTGATCCACAAATGCCTCAATCTCACTCATAGACACCTCTTTAAACAGCGACATATTTTCCTGTAGGTCCTGAGCGCTTGAAGCGATGTGCTGCACAAGATCATCACGCATCTTATCAATCTCCTTGACCTGGTCGACATGGACAAGACGTCCCTGGGCATCTTCCATATAATCATTTATATTCATCTCATGCCCTCTCTTTATACAGTGCCTGGCTTGCCAGCCACATGACCTGCATTGCAGGTGTCCGTAGTTGATCTGCCGCCTCTGCCAGGATATCTTCATACAGTATTTCAAGTTTTGAAAAATCAAGCGTCAGAACCATATCCTCCTGAACAAATTTTTTCTCAGACGTATTCGAAGCCGCTGTAGTTTTGCTTGATGTGGATTTGGCCGCTTTATTCTGACATTTCCGGCACCAGGAAGACAACCCGGTTTTACTTCTGGCGTCATTATAAAAATGATCGACATCCGCTTTGACATAATGTTTACCCTTTGGGCACCATTTCTCATCTCCATTATCTGTTTTTTTAATCTGAACTGGTTTATCCTTTGCCATATCTTCTCTCCTTTTTTCCGCCAGACGTTCATAGATGACGTCTCTTAAAATATCGATTCCTTTTTTCATGACGATTACCCGTGCATGGTCATGGCAACATATCCCTCATGCTGCAGCACCTGCTTTTTTGATTTATTATTTTTTTTGCCATGTACCGGCATATTTGCCTTACTTAAAACCGATACTGCCGTGTTGGAAAATCGATCAATACTGATAATAATGTTCAAATCCGGGTGCCAGTAATACGATAGGGTTTTCTTTATCCCGAAAGCCCTGCCTTCCTGGACCCTGATCCCGTCTTGAATGATCATTTTAACAATGCCGATTGTCGGATCATTACCAACGCGTTTGCGCCAGTTTTCCATAAAATGCTTTGACAGTCTCAACATCAGGTCACCTTTTTTCGTTTCTGATGGATGATAAGTGCCTGGAGCGTTGCCCTGAGCTGCTCTCCTTTGGCCCATTGAACGGCATCCACTTTGGCAACCCTTTTCGCAATACCATCCACATACTTCCAGGACAGATTCAGATCCAACCGGATAGCGTTGATCTTGCCCATCATTTTTCGATCGCCCTGGGGCAGGTTTTCAATGATTCGAAAATACTTGGATTTGGTACCCACATAACCCAGGCTCTTGAAATGCTCCATGGCTTTGCCAAAAGTTTTATCAGTCAGTTTAAGCGATGACCGGACCCCGACCGCAATATTAAGCTCATCTTTATATTCGGTCTTGGTCAGGCCTAATTGATTTGCCGCAATGTGCACGGCTGCCTTCTTACCGTTGCTGATCATGATGCCTCCATGATGCGCAAAGGCCGTTCTCCAAAATGATCCCTTGCACAATTCGGACAGAAATACGAACCGCAATGAAAGCATCTAAATAGTTTCAAAAGAGAAAAATCTTTTTCACATCCCCGGCAGGGAATCTCCTTACCAAGCATCGCAGCCTGATATGACTTTGCCGCCCATTCAAGATTTTTCATATAGTCTTTATCATCAATGCAGATATTTGATTTTTTCAGGCGCTTAACCGATTCTTCAACAAGGTTAGACTCTATGCTTTCCACTTCAAGATCCAACCAGACCAGTTCCTTTAGGTGACTGGCCAGAACGGATGGACTTATCTGCCCCAGATATCTTTTTGACATGATAGTATCAGCCATTGTTACCTGCCTTTCCCTGATAGAGTCGCGGCATGCCATATTTAGCCGGTGCCCACCGGGACAGCGCCACAACTTCCTTTGAAGCACATTTTGGGCAAGGCAAACTAACATTGGATGCATCCCAGATATACCCGCAGTCATCTTCAATGCAGATCATGGTGGTCAGGTATGACGGTCTTTTCCTTTTTTTCGGCCTGAACAATCCTGTTACAATTCTGTGTATCATTCATTCTCCTTTTCTTGACAATGGCAACCCGTCTGGCTACCATCATCATTGTGTTAGTATTGCACTCTCGGCCTGGATCACGATGTGCTACCATCGCCAGGCCGTTTACTTCCTAAACCTTTTCCAATTTATTATTGCGACTTGTTTTAATCCTAATTCTTCCTTGATCACATCTGTAATCATGATAATATCCTCTTGGGTCCTAATTGGTGCATTTGTTTTAATACAGAGCTGACCAAAACCGTTTTCGTGTGCATAGCTGATAGAGTAACTCGATTTAAGGTTCCTCATCGCTTCATATCCTCTTTCAATCCTTGTATAATGCTGTGACAAATAACAATCGCCTCTTTTGCAGCGCTCTCTTTTCTGATCACAAGGCCGGAACAGACAAGCCGGTTTAAATTCACAGTATCCATGACCAGGGGATCGGGCTTGAATTGCTCAATATTGGGCTTCCGTGCCTTGTTTTGTCCTTTAATCGTCAATCTAAAAAGCTTCTCTGTACCAGATCCATACGTTGGTCTTGCACCAGCCGGTTTTACATACCCTTCAGCACGGAATCCTCTAAACAGCTTATATACATAATCCTTTGTAGTATCCGCCAACATGGCAATATCAGCGTAGGCAAATACACGTTTCACTTTCATAGCCCGCCAGATCTTTTCCGTGACCTCGCAAACCGGCTTTTCAACCGTGGGAACAGATTTATACAAGCCATGCCCGATCCGGGTCAGATACCCCTGCCGTATTAGCGTATCAAAGCAGCTACTCACTTGATTTTTTGTAAGGTTTAATGCTTTTTTCGCCTCACTCTTTTTGATGACGGAATTGGCAGCTGCAAAATTTCTCAGCATTTGAGTCGGATTTTCCATGATTAATCCCTCTCAGGGGTTGGTTTAATTTCTCTTTTCGGGATGGTATATACAGCGTCCGCGTCAATCTCCTTAAGATTGTTGCTCTTTGCAATAACCTCAAGATCCCGCAGATCATGATGAAGAATTCTAAATCCCCCTTTGCATCGTTTTAATAATAAAGTTGCAGCTTCAGGCTTTATTTTCAAATCACAGGCCTTCATCCCCAGTACAACAACATCCTCAAGGGTCACCGGCCCGAATTCAACCGTCCTGGTCACTCGGTTCCAAAAGTGTTCCTTGGCATGGAGTTTGCCGTATATGGAGGGTTCTCCGACCAAAACAATAGGGGTGCCGGTCATGTCATAGATGTCTTTTAAATGTCCGATTCCGTGAAGACAGAGTTTGTCAGCCTCATCAATGAGCAACGTTCTGGGGGTTTCGTCCAGTTCTTCAGCAATGATTTTCTTTGCATGCCTTTTTTGACGGGGCTCCATGCCATTCAACTCCATGCAGATATCCTGCAACAAGCCCAATGGAGTTGTTTCATTTTCAACATAAATGTATACCGCCCCGTGATTAACTGCGTAATCTTCAATACAACTGGTTTTGCCCCTGCCGGTACGCCCCCAAACCACCATAATACCGGGATGCCCTTTGACAGTATCTTCAAGCACGCTGATCGCTTCCCTGAACGTAGCAACCCTGCTGGTTATAAGAAATTCGTTTCTCAAATTATCCTCCTTTTATTTGTATATGGATTTAAGATCTTCAAACCGCTGCCGGTAACCATCAAACTCCGACAAGGCTTCAAATTGTTTCATAAAGACCACATCATCTTCTCTGAGCTCACGCCCGTGCTCATGAATCATCTTAAAACACCACTCATAATGCTCCAACCCGGAAGCCCAGTATTTTGGTCTGGGGATCTCGGGCAGAGTATTCTTTTCCTGTTCAGCTTTTGCCATGACCATCTCAAGCCGTTTGACTTTTTTATTTGATAGTTTTTTCTGTGGTTCTGAATTTTTAATTTCTGCTGTTTTTCCGGCTGGTAGAATAAGTGTTTTTTCTTTTTTGGCAGCAAAGGGCAAACCATCCAAACTATCCGTTTCTTTAGTGATTCCCAAATATTCAAGCTGCTGTTTGGTATTCTTGGCAAGCCTGGCCTGGCGTTTATTCTCAGTGATCACCTGGTCAATGGCGACCTGGTCACCAAACAATCGAGCCAGCGGGTGGCACGCACGTACCGGGTAAGCCTCCCCAAGATAAATGCCATCTTTTGTATAGCACCATATTTTTCTTAAATCGGCCGTGTTAACCGCTGCCCAAATGGGTTCTTGACGGCTTAAATTATGGAGGCAGTCTGCTTCATATTCAATCTTCCATAATGTGATCCGGCAATTGCGGGGCCTGACTTCTTTTCTCAAAAGAAAATCATAATTGAGTTGTATCTGATCAACTCCAGGTCCACGATCGGACAGGAACATATCGGCAGGTGTTGCGGGCAGCTTGTCTTGTGACTGTTGTGCATACCATTGAAAATACCGGTCGATAATAACCGCAGCTTCACGGATGTTTGGTATCCAGTTTTGTGTCCGGGCTTTGTGCCAGGCTTTCTGAAATTTTTCATTTCGATGCATCCAGGGCGGTTTGGTCTGGATGGAATCACCACAATAAGACGGCATCATGAATTCAAGCTGAGACTGAAACGTCTTAAAAAACCGTTCAACAACCTTGGCCCTGCCATTATAGGGCTTGGCAAACATAACAGCCGTTCCCACTCTGGCGTACAAACCGGTCATTTCTGAAAAATCAGGATCTGTCTTTGTGAATAGCTTGGATTTAAAAGCCCTGCCGTTATCAAGGTAAACACTTTCAGGATACCGACCCAGTGTTTCAACCGCATTTCTGAAAGCCGAAAGGATACCGTATTGATCCTCCGAAGGCATGATGTGCCATCCGCAAGGATATCTTGATGCCCAGTCAAAAAAGACAATCAGAGTCATCCGGCAGGGCCTCCCGGTTTCCGGATGGAGGATAAAAAAATTAAGTGTCTTACCGTCTGCCACCAGGCATTGACCTACATTTAGAAGACTTCCATCCCTTGAAATATAAGGACCATATTTGTCTTGATACATTTTCATTCCCTCCCTCGCCAGGCATATAACGCCCGCATTATATTTTTCATAATCCTTGAGCCATCTGGCAAATGTGCTGTCACTGACCGGCACCGGCTCGTTATTGTTTTTCAGGGTGGCCCGGGCCGATATAATTGCCATGGCCACGCTCGGCCTGTTACCGGACAAATAACATTTAAGAAACTCAGCCTTAGCCGTCTCGGACAGCTTTCGGCCCTTGTATTTATTGGTTCCATGTTTTTTCCATCCACCCCGACCGTCACAGAGCGCCAGATAATTGTCATCATTATTCCGCAGCTTCTTATCCAGGGCATCCAGGGTGCGTTCTTTAATTTGTCCAACTTCTTTAAAAACACCCGGCAACAGCAACCCGGTGTTATAAGCCAAAAGGAAATCCTGAGCAGCTTTACCTTTCTGCCCCCATCCAGCCTGCTCTTTCGCCAGCCGAAACGCATGAACCAAGTTGTACTTTGCCAGCCCGATCTTATTCGATCGTTTGGGCACCGGCGTATCATGAATCACATTAGGAAAACCAACAGCACCAGTGACCGACTCTCTGACAACCAGGCTTTTCTGCACATTCAAAGGTAAAAGATCCCGCACAAAGGATACTTCATTCCCACCCTGTTTCGGTTTTCTAACCACCGGCCAGCTTTCTTTTACCGCCCGGAGCCGAACTGCCCTGGCACCGATATCCAGGGCCTCTGATAATTGAGATTCTGCTACACAATTCATAGTGCTCTCCTATTTTCTCTCTACGGTCTTGATTTTTTTCTGGTTTGTTTCTAAATTGACTGCATTTTCGTTAATAATTTTTAAAAGGTACCGGCCAGGGCGAATCATTATTGGACTACTGTGCCGAGTGTGGCTCAAAAATGGTACATTACTGCCCAAACTGCAATTTCCCGATAACATCGCCAAAATCTTTGTTCTGTGAAGAGTGCAGTAAATCACTTAAGAACGAGCCTCCGCCTGAGTAGT
Organism: Desulfobacula sp.; assembly: GCA_021647625.1. Taxonomy (GTDB): domain Bacteria; phylum Desulfobacterota; class Desulfobacteria; order Desulfobacterales; family Desulfobacteraceae; genus Desulfobacula. Next base: position 5,326 of record JAKIUJ010000034.1, on the reverse strand, counting down.
CTGTACTCGCGATTGACCACAAAAAGGGCAATATTTATTAGGGCTTTCCGGGTTTGGAATAAATACGGTTCCGCAGCAGGGTAATTTGATCTGATGTGGTCTAAGATCATATCCGCACCGCTCACAAAAATTATCCATGCTTCCAAAATCATCATTACATCTGGGACATACATTAAGATCTGTCATGTTTTTTCTCCTTTGATTAATCATCACTTTCAGCTATTTGCACAAGAGCTTTTAACCATTTAATGACTTCCTTGCGCTTACTGGTTGCCCAGTCATTATTTTTTTCACCGACTATGATATCCAGCATCACCTGGTGCTGATTCTTAAATTGCTTGCTCAACAGACTGGTTTTTTCAACCGCCTTCTTGACCTCTTTTATTTTCCTTTTGACAACCTCACCCTTGACTTCCTTGACCGCTTTGCTGATAAGAGCAGCGGTCAGTTTGGGTTTAGGATCTTCATTGAGTTTTCTAAGAACAATTCCCCAGGCTTTGACCTGGTCATCAGGATCTTTAAGTTTTGTCAGTGGGCGGGTTTGAGCTTCGTTGATAGGAAGGATGATATCTACACGGTCAGGGGCCGGGTTTGTATGTTTTTCACATAACCCCTCTGGCCGGGTGCATTTACCAGCAGCCATGCCTATTTTCACACCCTTGGCCTTGTTTGCCATGGCCTTTTTCCATTCGCAGGTAACGCAGACATCTTCATTTTTGGCCGGGGTTTCACCAGAAGGTGTTTCTGAAATGGCGCCAATTGGCGCCATTTTGTTTCTTAATAAAGTTATAGTTTCATAACCGCCTATCTGACGGTTCGCATACCCCTTACTCAAATCCCACACATCTTTACAATATTTGGGCCAATCCTTATGTGTTTCTCGATATAAGCGATTATCCCTGATCTCCGCCAAAGCCTGACCAACCTCAAGAAAAGTATTCAACCCCTTCTTGATAATCAGTTCACACGCCTCAAACCGGACCTTATCCATATCCGTCAATGTAACGGTAACATCCTTACCGTCCCGAATCAGTTCCGCTGCTGTCTCAGCCATTACCGTCTCCCCTTAAGTTCTTTTTTTAATTTCTTGATTTCAACAATGTGCTCTTCAAGTTTACCCAGGGCCATCTGTCTGATTTCAGATCCGGTTGCGATCTTTGCGCCTTCAGCCTCAACAAACACCTTGACCGGTTCTAAAGATTTCGTGACATGATGGATGGCAAACAAATAATAGGCGGGAATCGGGCATTCAGCAGGTTTTGAAAGATAATTGTTAAACATATTAATGGTAAGCGGATTCCGGCAAAGAGGATCATCCTTTTTAGCCTCCTCTTTGGTCCGCCCGAAATATTCATTAATAAGATCAACGACCTGGTCACGGCTCAACTCTGATTCATCAATAGCCTTCTTGATCCCGGCTGCAATAACAACACAGATTTCAAATTCATTTTCTGTTTGCCTGCGTTTTGGGGGCCCCAAAATAACCTTTTCCCGGAGCTCAGCCCGATCGTGTAAAACCTTTTCCAATTTGCTGGGAAAATCCCAGTCAAATTCCATCTGGTTAGGGTCTATTTTTACTTTCCGTTTAGACATTGTTTTTACCTTTACATGGGGATATGTTTAAAGAACCTTGAATTTTGATCGAATTTGGCATAATTATATTGATGTTATGCCGCCTGGTGACCATAAAGACCTTTTGTAAGTGGCCTTCCAACCTTGGTTGGATCTTCTTTAATAGGCCAGATGATACCCACCGGTTGTTTAATCGCTTTAGCGATATGACAGCGTACGCGATGACTGGTGGCTGTGTTATGGATGACCTGGTGGATAATTGACCTGGACACTTTAAGATCCCTGGCAAGACCTGCCTGGGAAATATCAACGTCATCTATGGCTTTTTTGATTTGTTCCGGGGTCATGGGTTTTGGGAGTTTCATTACTGACTCCTTTTTTTAAGACTTTGGTGTTAAGTAAATTTGATAATTTGTTTTGTTAAGCTTGAGCTTGAGCTTGAGCTTACAATAGGGCAATTTTTCGCACCATATCAAGAAAAAAGTGCTTTATTGTGCCCTAATATTTGAAATAGGCTATTATGGATTGTTTAGAAACCAGATTAAAAGAAGCAAGGCTACATGCGAACATGACTCAGCCGCAACTATCTGACGCAATAGATTTGTCACTTAGAACAATAAAAAAATATGAAAAAGACGCTTCTAATATCGCGCTACGCACGGTGCGGAATATTGCACTTAGTTGTAATGTTAATGAAATTTGGCTGTTAACTGGCCAAGGCAAAATGATTGAAGATGATAAAAAATCGACATCCACAGAAAACTCAAATATAACTACAGTTGTTATCGAGCATCAAAATATCATCAAGCAGTTCAAAGACCCCGAAAGAGGCTTAAAGATAAATCAAAAATTAATAGAGATACAGGACGTGAATGAAGATGTCTATGATCAAGTTGAGTCCTTTATAAACGGTGCTCACCAGGCGGTGAAAACCATGAAAAAGGCATCAAAAAAAAAACCGAACAAAAACGAAAACAAAAATGATATACAGGATAGGAAATCCTCCTGAAAAACTCCGAAAACCAAGTCGGTTCCCGGACGGTTTTGTTAATATTAATAAGGATGGAGTCATCAGCGAAGGAGAGAATATCCCATTAAAACATAATCAAAACCTTTTTGATCATGTTGCTTCCTGGCTTGATTTAATAACCTTAAAAAATGCCATGGCAAAAGCAACTTCTGACAAACCACAGGAGGTAACTATTCGCTTTAAATTAAAAAAGAAAATCATAACAATTTTCTTACTAATTTATAAGGAAACCGATCGTTACCTCATCGGCGGGTGGAGGCTCCCTGAAAAAATCATCCACTTCCCATCACCAGCATAAACTATACTCTTTATCTCAAAAGGAGGTTCTCATGTTCTTTTTAACTTGGCTTGCATTGTGTTTCATTGCAGCATTGATAGCAAGTGGTAGGGGCCGCTCTGGTGTCGGCTTTTTTTTCCTGGCTTTTTTTTTAAGCCCGTTGGTTGGAATTCTTGCAGCAATATTCGTAAAGGAGAATGCAATCAAGATTAAAGAAAACCTGGCTGCTGCTGTAGAGAAGGAATCGTGCTCGTTTTGTGGGGAACCGATGAAAGACGTCCAGCTTTTTTGCAGATTTTGTGGGGAAAATAGACCAAATTAAAATCAACGACATATGTAAAAAAAGATCAAGAAAAACACAAATAAAATTTAAAAGGAAGAGTTGATACCATGAACCAACACTATGGAATGTCTTTCCCGTTAACATCATTCCAATTCCAAGATATCAAACTCAAAGAAGCCTGTTGGATTGACAAAACTCCATATTTCACAAGGAAAGCAATTGGTATGTGGTTGGATTACAAATTTCCTGAAAAATCTATTGCTAAAATTATTGAAAGAAATCCCCACATAAAACGATTCCAGGTGGTAGTCAAATTGACTACCACCTGGGGAAAAAATAACATTAAAAAAAATCATGAGGTTTGTGATCCTGTCGGCTTACAATTAATCATTAATAAATCAAATCAACCAAAAGCAATCGCTTTCCAAATATCAGCGGCAAGGCTTGTTGTTGCATACATGAAAGGAGAACTGATACCAGGGAATACAACTACTGAAGAAAGCAAAGATCCAAGACAAATCGCATTTAACAGATTTAAACAGATAGACGAACTCCCCCATGGCGAAAAAGGAAGTGCCATGAAACAATTGGCTGAAGAATTCGGCATCGCTGTTCAAACACTCGGTGGGTGGAAAACACAATATCAAAAAACAGGAAGAATCGAAGATAAACGAAAAACGACAGGAAAAAAGAAGCAAATTAAAACAATGCATTTGTCCAGATGGAAAATTATTTCACGTCTATTGGATGCCAATATGCCAAGATCGGATATAAAAAAACTATATGGTGTAAGTGATTCCCAAATACATAGAATAAAAAGCAAATACGAAAAACGTTGGTTTGATAAAAATAAGCTCTAAAATATTACCAACTTCTTTTTTTTTAAAGATATCTATTATTGCGAAAAGGCCGATGAAATAGGCATAGTCACAAAAAGGCCAAAAACAGCAGATTAAAAATGAAGTTGGTAATTATTATAAGCCTATAGAGGCTTAACGCATTGTTTTAATAAAGAATATAAAAAAACAAATCCGCAAGATTAAGTGACAAACTAAACGGATTAAAAACAATTTCGCAAGATTAATAAAAGTTAATAAAAGTTAATAAAAGAGTTCACATAAGTTAATCAACACAATCAAGATCCCCACTAGTAGTGGAAAAGTCTGGAAAAAGTATCATAAAAGTTTCCCATCATCCCCATTTAACAATATTCTAACATTGCCTGCCCCCCCCACATCACTACAAAACAAACTCTCTGATGTTTCTCTTTAAATATTAGGGAGGTTATGATTGATTTAAAATATATGTTTTGATAGATTGGTCATGCAGGTCACTTCACTGCATCCATGAAAGTATCCGATAGCTTATTCAAAATGGATAACACTGCAGCCTGTCTATGTTTTGCTTCAAAGATTTTATCTTCATAATTTTTCAAGACTTTTAAGGCTTGTTTTTTGTCAGCAAGAAGCCTTATTTGCTCAGATTCAATATTTTTTTTATAAAGATTTAACAAGTTGGAGATCATTTCATTTTGTTCTTTTAGCCGTTTTATTTCTTTGCGAATGATAAAAGCATTAGTTTGCTCACCGGATAAAATATGCTGCCACAATTTCATATTTGCTTTTCCTTTTCTGCTTGACAGATAAAATGCATTATTGACGTTGTTGACATCAAGTTTACCAGTTGGTCCGGCAACAAGGGTTCCTTTTCCCAAATGATTGTAAATAGCTTGTCTCGATACTCCAGCCCTTTTTGCAAAATTTGTCTTTGTTTCATATCTCATGTTGTCAAATATTTACCTGTAAACACTGTTTTTGTAGTGGCACGTCCGAAAGCTCGGGGTCGCGTCTTTGTATCCCTCTGTTTTTCAAAACTCTTCACAGTACCTTTCAATCTGATAGGGATAAATTGCCGGTGGACGCCGTAAAACTTCCATACAGACATGGTATATATAATAGCGCTGTACTCTGGTAAACCTATTCAAAAAAGCAAAAAATGCCATTTTAAAGGGTTCTTCATTTTTGTATGGGTTTCCTCTGTAGATTCCTACGCTTCTCTACCTGAAAATTACGCAAGTTTTTCGCCAGATGTTTACCTACCGTGAGAAAGAGCGTTTACTCAAAAACGATAATTATAAATGAAAAACAAAACAGATAATGTCAGC